>JBDKKH010000024.1:0-9490 GCA_039796215.1 Verrucomicrobiota bacterium | reverse complement strand
CGTCGGCCTCGCCTTTGTCGTAGGGGAGGAACTTGGCCTTCATGTCGGCGGCGACCTGTTCGGTGCGCTTTCCCCAGTCGGTCGGCTTGATGGCCTTCTCCCAGACCAGGAAAGCTTGGTTGCGGTAACGTTCGCGCATCGCCTTGTCGGACCAGAGCGCGTTGAAGACCATCGAGCTCCAAGGGTGGAAGACGTACGGGCGATGGTCATGCCAGGTCTGGTCCATCCCATGGAGGATGAAGTAGAACTTCCCGTTGCTCGGATCCTCGTAGATGCGGTAATTGTTCCGGTTGTTGGAGTAGCCGTCCCAGTGGTGGACGACGCCCTCGACGAAGAGGTGGCGGAAGTGCGCGTCGATGTCCAAGACCTTCTCCATGCGTTTCAGGCGCGACTCCGGGTTGGAGTCGCCGCAGGCGCCGATCAGTTCGAGCAGGCGGCTCTTGTCCTTGGGGTCGCCGCGGTCGCACTCCATGTTGGGGTTGATCTCGCTGACGAAGCCGCCGTCGTAAAGGTGCCCGGAGGTGTCCTTGAAGAAGTATTTCAGGAACTCGTCATTGAAACCCTCCTTGAGGAGATAGGTCCCGAGCACCCGGCCGTTCAGGAGGAGGTAGGCGTGGGTGCAGCGGGAGGCGGGGACGAAGGACTTGCGGGCGATCTCGCCGGCGATCTGCTCGCAGAGCATCGTCCCGTCCTGGGCGAAGTTGTTCAGCTGGAACTTCCCGACGCCCCGGAACTCCTGGCTCTTGCGCACCTTGTCGGTCCGGACGGAGAAGCCCGGCCGCGGGTCGGTGATCGGTCGGAAGCTGCCTGCCGAGCCCTTGAGCTTGATGGAGCACTTGTCCAAGGTCACCCCGCCGTGCTCCTTGATGGAGCATTCGACGAAATTACGTGGGTCCTGGTTGAGCTTGGCGATGTTCTCCGGCGTGATCAGCAGCTCGATTTTTGGGACAAACCCGGCGAAAAGAGCGTCATTGGGAAGGTCGGGTGCCTTGGGTTTGGGCTGAACGGGCGCGCCCGGGGCCGGCTGGGCCTGCAGCTCGGCGCAGCCCACGACGAGTCCGGTCAGGCACCCGAGGAGGGCGCCCGCGAGGATGCGGCGGAATGGAGAACTTCGGTGGGGCAAGCGAGCCGCCCAAAGTATTTCCGCGGCAGGTCAAGTCAACCCCGACGGCTCGTCATCTTCAGTCAATACGAGACCCGAAAAGCAGGCGCATGCTTTCGTCAAGACCGCCTGGTCGTGAACGGCGGAGCCAGGCCGCGCGGTGCCGAGCCGCGAGCGATGCGTAGGCTTCCGCGCGCGGGTCTTCGCCCAGCGCGCGTTCCAATCCCGCGCGGGCGAGATCGGCCCCGAGTCTCAATTCCTCCCGCACGACCTCGTCGTGGATGAGATCAGTCAGCCGGTCCGCTTCGTCGAGGTGAGCCAGCGAGCGACGCAGTTCCGCCGGACTGACGTCGGCCACGTGCTTCGGGAAGTTCTGTTCGGTCGCAGTCAGGAAGTCCCAGGTCAGGCTGCGGTTGCGCTGGGCCTTGCCGATGCAGCCCTCGAGCCGGCCCAGGTGGGTCAGGGCGGCCGCGACGGCCATGGCGTCTGCTCGACCCAGTCCGCCGAGGATGGCCGTGGCTTGGACGAATTCGCCGTCCGTCGGCGCTTCTCCCGACCAGGCGCGAACGAGCCCGGCCGCCATCGCCGGCCAGTTGGTCGGCCACGGCTGATGATGGCCGTTGTCACCCCAGCAGGTGAGCAGGACGCCGGCCGCGCCATGCCGGCGGGCAGCGTCGACCGCTTCCTGCTGGTTCGTCAGCGCGTTGTCGAGGCGGCCTGTGAAACTCTGCCAGGTGCTGGTACCCGGCGCGACGAGGAAGGTCCGGCCGAGTTCGCGGAGCCGCCCGCACTGGGCTTCGAAGGGATGTCCGGCGTCATAACCCCAGACCACGGGGATGGCGCCGGCCGGGGCGTCTTTCGCCAGCTCGAGGTCCTCAAGCAGGATGTCTCCCCAGAATTGCGCGGTGCGGCCTTCCGTCTGCGCGAGCGCGCAGATCTTCCGGAGGTGATCGAGGTACACGCGCCGCTTGCCCTTGGCGGCGACCTCGTCGCGGCTGTAGCCTTGGCCGAGCTCCCAGGGCTCGTCGCCGCCGATGTTCACCTGCCGGCTGGAAAAGCATGGCAGGTAGTCGGCGAGGAGCCCGTGCACGAAATCAAGCGAGGCCTCGTCCGGCCGCAACGTGCCGGGGAAGGGCTTGAATTCGCCGGTGAGCGGATGGACCCAGCCCTCGGGGCATTCGGCCAGCCCTCGGTAGCGTGGGTGACGCAGCCAGCGCTCCATGTGTCCGAAGGTGTTCAGGTTCGGGACGAGCTCGATGCCCGCCTCGGCGCAAGCCCGGTCGAGTTCGGCGATCTCCGTCGGCGTCAGCGGCGAAGCGTCGCGCCAGGCGTCCTCGTGTCCCGGGAACGCGAAGGTGTGTTCGACGTAGAGCTGGAGCTGGTTGGCGCGCAGGGCGCCCAGGGTCGCGATCAGGCGGAGCAGTTCCGCCTGCGTCGGCACCCGGCAGCGGGAGACGTCCAGCATGAAGCCGCGGACGGCGAGGACGGGCGAATCCTTGATCTCGAGGCACGGTAGCGCTTCCGGGTATTGCGCATGGATCTGGCCGAGGGTCTGGGCGGCGTAGAGCAATCCGGCGACGTCCCCGGCCGTGATGCGGACGCCCTCAGGGCTGATGGTCAGCCGATAAGCTCCAGCACCCAGGCTTTGGTCGGTCGCGCACCAGCAGGTTTCGCCCTGTGCTTGGGCGAGTCGCCGCCGGGCCGCGCTCATGGTGCCCGGCAGGTCCTGGAGGAAAGCGCGTAACGGATGCCCGGCCGAAGAGAGCTCGAGGAATCCCGCCTGCCGGGTGAGTTCCCGGGGGCGGGGCATGAGTTCGGGCACCTGGGTGGGCATGAGGGCAGGGTTGTCGCTGCCGCGGGGACGGGCAAGACGCTAAAAACCTGCCAAATCTTCCCTTCCCGCTTGGAACAATACGGCTGATTCCTACACCTAATACTCTTTACCCCGTCCCATGCTCCGCCCCTCCCTCGGTCTTATCTTCTTCGCCGCCGCCGCCCAGGCCATCCCGGAAGGCTTCGTCATCCGCGAGTTCCTCGGCAACGCCCAGGAGCCGGAAATCTACCCGGCCGCGATCTCGGCCGCGGCGAACGGCGACCTCTATGTCTCCTCCGACAAGAACGGCTCGCTCGGCCATACCCCGGGCATGGGCCGGATCCTGCTCGCCCGTGACACCAAGGGCGCCGGCGTGGCCGACCAGGTCATCGAATATGCCAAGGTCGAAAGCCCCCGCGGCGGCCACTTCGTCGGCGGCGTCCTCTACCTCGTCCACCCTCCGTTCCTCTCCAAGTTCCAGGACAAGGACGGCGACGGCAAGGCCGACTACGCGACGGAACGCACGCTGCTCGTCGACGGCCTCGGCGGCGGCATCGAGCACCCCCGCGGCGCCGACCACACCACCAACGGCACCCGCATGGGCATCGACGGCTGGCTCTACATCGCGGTCGGCGATTTCGGCGCGGGCCTCCTGCGCGACCAGGCCGGCGCGATCGGCCTCGGCGACAAGAAGCGCGTGACGCTCTACGGCGGCGGCGTCATGCGCGTCCGTCCCGACGGCACCGAACTCGAGGTCTACACCGAGATGACCCGCAACATCTGCGACGTCGCGATCTCCCCGACGCTCGACATGTTCTCTCGCGACAACACCAATGACGGCAAGGGCTGGAACACCCGTTTCCACCACTTCACCTCGCTGGCCAACGCCGGCTACCCGCGCCTGTACAAGAACTTCGCGGACGAGACCGCGCTTCCCCTGGCCGACTACGGCGGCGGTTCCGGCACGGGCGGGCTCTACCTGAGCGAGCCGGGCTTCCCGCGCGATTTCGGCGAGTCGCTCTATACCTGCGACTGGACGACCGGCACGGTGCATCGCCACCCGCTCAAGCCCTTCGAGGCCACGTTCGTGGCGAAACAGGAGACCTTCGAGAAGGTGACGCGCGCCACGGATTTCGACGTCGACGGCAACTCGCGCCTCTTCGTCGCCGACTGGCGCGGCGGAGGTTTCAACTACCTCGGCCAGAACAAGCCCAAGACCAAGAAGGTCACCAAGGACGGCAAGGTGACCGTGGAGCCGATCTATTACCCGAACGGCACCGTCCAGATCGTCACCGCCAAGAGCGTGAAGCCCAATGTCTACGTCGACGTCACGAAGCTCGCGGACGCCGACCTCGTCGCGCAGCTGGCCTCGAAGAGCGCCGTCCAGCGCCTGGAGGCCCAGCGGCAGATCATCGACCGCGCGAAGCCGGAGCTCGGCGCTCCGGTGCTCGCGCTCGCCCGCGACGGCAAGGCCCACCTCTACGCGCGCGTCGCGTCGATCTTCACTTACAAGCAGCTGCTCGGCGCCGCCGCCAACGCCGCCTTGGTCGAGCTGGTCGCCGACGAGGCCGTGCGCGAATTCGCCCTGCGCGCCCTCGCTGACCGCAGCACGCAGCTCGCGGGCGTCCCCGTCCAGCCCTTCGTCGACGCGCTCAAGGACGCCAATCCGCGCGTCCGTCTGCAGGCGCTGATCGGCTTGCAGCGCCTCGGCGCGAAGGCCGCGGCGCCGGCGATCCTCGCGGCGGCCGCGCAGTGGCCCGCCGATGAGGCCAAGCTCGGCGAAGGAGAGCATTACCGACTTCCGCACACCGCCATCGCGGTGCTCCAGCGCCTCGGCAACGCCCCCGCGTGCCTCGCCGCGCTCGCCGACCCGGCGCAGCGCTTCGTCGCCTTCCGCGCCTTGCAAGGCATGCACACCGACGCTTCGGTGGACGGCCTCCTCGCGCTCAGCCTGAGCGGCGACGAGAACGTGCGCTTCGGCGCCGTCTCGGCGCTGGCCCGTCTCTACCACGTCGAGAAGCCTTGGAACTACAAGGACTGGTGGAGCACCCGCCCCGATGACCGCGGACCTTACTTCGAACCGGCGGCCTGGTCGGCCACGCCTCGCATCCAGAAGGGCATCGAAGCCGCCTACGCCAAGCTGCCGGGCAACCTCCGCATGGCCACGCTCGAGGTCCTCGCGAAGAACCGCATCGCCATCACCGACCTCAAGCTGGAAGGCCTCGATCCGCTCCGCCTCGCCATGGCCTCGCAGACCCTCCGCCCCGCGGACATCGCGTTGCTGACCGACGCCGCCCTGCAGTCGAAGCGGAAGTGGGACGAGCGCCTCGATTGCTACAAGGCCTTGCTCAAGGTCGAAGGCGACGCCGGCCTCGACGCCCGGGTGAAGGTCCTCGCCGCTTGGTCGCAGGACGCCTCGGCTCCCGGCGCCGCCACGCAGGCGGCCAACGACTTCATCTATGAAGCCGAACGCGGTAATCAGGTCGGCAAGCTCCGCGCGATGGCCGACAAGGCCGACGACGCCGCTTCGACGCTGCTCTGGAAGTCGCTCTTCAACGTGCTGAGCAGCCCGCTCACGAAGGAGCAGCATAAGAAGGCGGTCCGGGCGCTCATCGACAAGAACCCCCGCGACATCGGCTTCTTCCGCGCCATCGCCGACCTCGGCCTCACGGGCTTCGACAAGCAGCTCCAGGAAGGGATGAAGGGCGACAACGTCATCCAGATCAAGGCCGCCCAGGAGGCGCTCGCCGCCGGCAAGCTCGCCGCCGCCAGCAAGGGCAAGAAGATCGCCGAACTCGATCCCAAGGCGGTCACGGCCGCCGTCCTCAAAGGACGCGGCAACGTCAAGCTGGGCCAGCGACTCTTCACCCAGCAGGGTTGCGTGGCCTGCCACGCCGTCGATCCCGCCGCGGAACAGAAGGGCCCTTACCTCGGCGCGGCCGGCGCCAAGTTCCCCCGCGAATACCTCATCGATTCCGTCCTCGATCCGAACAAGGTCGTGGCGCAGGGCTTCCAGACCGCCGTCTTCTCGATGAAGAACGGACCCGACCAGATGGGCTTCGTCACGGGCGAGGCCGACGGGGTCGTCACCGTCCGCAATATCGCCGGCCAGGTCTTCAAGCTGAAGCGCGAGGACGTGAAGGAGGAGAAGCATCTTCCTCAGTCGATGATGCCGGCCGGCCTCGCCGCCGGGCTCACCGTCGAGGAGTTCACCTCGATGATCGAGTACCTCGTCACCCTCAAGGCGATCGGGGGCTGAGGCCCGCGAGGGTCGCGTGGGCAAGGGGACACGTTGACACGGGAAATGTAAGAGGGCGCCTGCGGGCGCCCTTTTTGTTTTCACCGCCAAACGCCTGATCTGAAATGAGCAGGGCGGAGGTTCGGCGGGCGGGGGGCGGCGCATCCATTTCAGGCGGCGGGTGGCGGCCCCTGGTGGCAGGTGGCGGCAATTATCCTCAGGTATCAGCCATCGGGGGTCGGGCGCAGGTTTCGGGCGGAGGACCGCCGCCTGCCGCTTACAATCACTATGACGCATCTTCCTATCCGGATATCTGGATGTTCAACTTGCCATCCGCCGTCCCCCCGGTTTGTTTCCGTGGTCTTATGGCAAGCCACGCCTCCTATATCTTCTCGTCCGAATCCGTCGGCGAGGGCCACCCTGACAAGGTCGCGGACAGCATCTCGGATTCCGTCCTCGACGCCTGTTTCGCCCAGGACCGCTTCTCTCGCGTCGCCTGCGAGACCCTGGTCAAGAGCGACCATGTCGTCATCGCCGGCGAACTCACCACCAAGGCCAAGGTCAACTTCGAGGAAGTCGTCCGCGCCGCGATCCGCGAGATCGGTTACGTGAACGACGACGACGTCTTCCACGCCGACAAGGTCTTCTTCACCAACCTGCTCACCAAGCAGTCGCCCGACATCGCCCAGGGCGTCGACGAGCGCAAGGCCGAGGGCAAGAAGCACGCCAAGATGGGCGCCGGCGACCAAGGCATCATGTTCGGCTACGCCACCACCGAGACGCCCGAGCTCATGCCGGCGCCGATCATGCTGGCCCACCGCCTCAACCGCGAGCTCGCCCGCCTCCGCAAGTCCGGCGCCAAGGGCACCGAGTGGATCCGCCCCGACTGCAAGTCGCAGGTCGCCGTGCGTTACGAGGACGGCCGCCCGGTCGCCGTCGAGAACGTGGTCATCTCCACGCAGCACACCGCCGACGTCAGCCATCGCCAGATCGAGAAGTTCTGCATCGACCAGGTCATCCGCAAGGTCCTCCCCAAGGAGCTCGTCGGCAAGAAGACCGAATACCTGATCAACCCCACCGGACGTTTCGTCGTCGGCGGGCCTCAGGGCGACTGCGGTCTCACCGGCCACAAGATCATCGTCGACTCGTACGGAGGCATGGGCCGCCACGGCGGCGGCGCCTTCTCCGGCAAGGATCCGACCAAGGTGGACCGTTCGGCCGCCTACATGGCCCGCTGGGTCGCGAAGCACATCGTCGCCTCCGGCGCCGCCGAGCGCTGTGAACTCCAGGTCGCCTACGCCATCGGCCATCCTGAGCCGACCAGCATCCACCTGGACACCTTCGGCACGGGCGAGATCGCCGACGAGAAGATCCTCGCCGCCGTCAAGGCGACGTTCCTCTTCAACCCCGCCGAGATCATCCGTCAGCTCGACCTCCGTCGCCCGATCTACCGGGCTTCGACCCACTACGGCCATTTCGGCAAGAAGGGCCTTCCCTGGGAAGTCACCTCCAAGCTCCCGGCCTTCCTCAAGTCTCTCAACCAATAACACCTCCATGGCCTCCCCCCTCGCGAAAGCATCCAAGAAATTCACCGACTTCCAAGTCGCCGACCTCGGCCTCGCCGAGTGGGGCCGCAAGGAGCTCCAGGTCGCCGAGCATGAGATGCCCGGCCTGATGGCCCTGCGCAAGAAGCACGGGAAGCGCAAGCCCCTCAAGGGCGTGCGCATCGCCGGCTCGCTGCACATGACGATCCAGACGGCGGTCCTGATCGAGACGCTCGTCGAGCTCGGCGCCGACGTCCGCTGGGCTTCCTGCAATATCTTCTCCACGCAGGACCATGCGGCCGCGGCGATCGCCAAGGCCGGCATCCCGGTCTTCGCCTGGAAGGGCGAATCCCTCGTCGAGTACTGGGAGTGCACGATGAAGGCCCTCACCTGGCCCAACGGCGACGGCCCCGAGCTGATCGTCGACGACGGCGGCGACGCCACGCTCCTCATCCACAAGGGCTACGAGCTCGAGAACGGGTCGAAGTGGGCCTGGTCTGCCTCGGAATCCGAGGAAGAGCAGATCATCAAGGACCTCCTCAAGAAAGTCGCCAAGCAGAAGCCGGGCCACTGGCACAAGGTCGTGAAGTCCTGGAAGGGCGTCTCCGAGGAGACCACCACCGGCGTCAAGCGCCTCTACCGCATGCTCGAAGACGGCTCGCTCCTCGTCCCGACGGTCAACGTCAACGACACGGCCACCAAGTCGAAGTTCGACAACCTCTACGGCTGCCGCGAATCCCTCGTCGACGGCATCAAGCGCGCCACCGACGTCATGATCGCCGGCAAGGTCGCCTTGGTCGTCGGTTACGGCGACGTCGGCAAGGGCTCGGCCCAGTCCCTCCGCGGGCTCGGCGCCACGGTCCAGGTCGCCGAAATCGACCCGATCTGCGCCCTGCAGGCCGCGATGGAAGGCTTCCGGGTCGTCACGGTCGAGGACACCCTCGGCACGACCGACATCTACGTCACCGCCACGGGCAACAAGGACATCATCACGCTCGAGCATCTGACCAAGATGAAGGACCAGGCGATCGTCTGTAACATCGGCCACTTCGACAACGAGATCCAGGTCACGCGCCTCAACGCCTTCAAGGGCGCCAAGAAGGACACGATCAAGCCGCAGGTCGACCGCTACACGTTCAAGGACGGCCGCCAGCTCTACATGCTGGCCGAAGGCCGTCTGGTGAACCTCGGCTGCGCCACCGGCCACCCGAGCTACGTGATGTCGACCTCGTTCGCCAACCAGGTCCTCGCCCAGCTGCATCTCTGGGAGACCCGCGCCTCGGCCAAGCCCGGCGTGGTCGTCCTGCCGAAGCATCTCGACGAAGAAGTGGCGCGCCTGCACCTCGGCAAGCTGGGCGCGAAGCTCACGATCCTCTCCAAGGACCAGGCTTCGTACATCGGGGTCAACCAGTGCGGTCCGTTCAAGCCCGACAGCTACCGCTACTAAGCACGCTTTGACGACAAGCCGCACCGACCTCGGCCGAGGGGTGCGGCTTTTTTGCGCCCGGCTGTCCGCGACCACTCCTGGCGGGCCGGCTTCAGCCGTCGCCAAGGGATTCCGCCTGGCAGATGGACCCTAGGGTCGACGACTTGTTTTTCCGTTCGGCGGACTATGCTGACGTGGGTGAAATTCACCCCTTACCTTGCGGTCGTTTGTCTCGGCTTCCATGCCCTCGCTTCCGGAGCGCCCGAGGCCCCGAAGCCGCCGCCGGCGCCTTATCGCACCGTCTCACTCAGCTATTATCATCCGGTCCCCGGGTCGGCCCATGAGGCGATGCGCCACGAGATCGCCG
>JBDKKH010000023.1:0-23559 GCA_039796215.1 Verrucomicrobiota bacterium | reverse complement strand
CCATCGCGGCCTACGCCATCGCCCAAGACGGCAGGCTGACGCTGCTGCAGCATGTCCTCGGAGTCCCCGCGACCCCGCGAGGCTTCGGCCTCAGCCCCGACGGACGCTGGCTCGTCTGCGCCGGCCAGAAGTCCGGCACGCTCAACGCCTACCGCATCGAGGCGGACGGCCGGCTCACCGACACCCGTCAGTCGGTCCTGGCTCCGGCCGCCGCCTGCGTGGTCTTTGTCCCCTGAGGTCTCGTCCCCGGTCCTGTCGTCATGCGCCGCACCTTGATCCTGGTTTCTCTGGCCAGCCTTCCTGGGTTCGCCTCGGCGGTGGACTTCGCGCACGAAGTCGTGCCCGTCCTTCGCAAGCACTGCGGCGAATGCCACACCGGCGACAAGAAAAAAGGCGGCTTCTCGATGAACACCCGCGCGGCCTTCCTCGAAGGCGGCGAGAACGGGGCCGTGCTCGTCCCGGGGTCGGCTGATCGCAGCAAGCTCCTCGAGGTCGTGACGACCGAGGACGCCGACCTGCGGATGCCTCCCAAGGGCGAACGCTTGTCGCCGGCCGAGGTGTCCGTCCTTCGCGCGTGGGTCGCTGCGGGCGCGGCTTGGACGGAGGGTTTCGCGTTCAAGCAGCCCGCCTATGAGGCGCCCTTGCGTCCGCGTCGGCCTGAGCTGCCGCCGGTGCAAGGCGGGCGCGCGCATCCGATCGACCGCGTGCTCGACGCCTGGACCTCGGCCCGGCGGATGCCTTCGCCGGCGCCGGCCTCCGACGCCGCTTTCCTGCGTCGGGCGCATCTCGACCTGATCGGCCTGCTGCCCACCGACGCCGAAGCGGCCGCTTTCGCCGCGGACCAGCGCCCGGACAAGCGCGCCCGTCTCGTCGATTCCCTGCTCGCCCGAGATATCGACTACGCCGACCACTGGATGGTTTTCTGGAACGACCTCCTCCGCAACGATTACGCCGGCACCGGCTACATCGACGGCGGCCGCAAGCAGATCTCCGTCTGGCTTTACGAATCGCTCCTGAGCAACAAGCCCTACGACCAGTTCACGCGCGAGCTCGTCGCCCCTTCGGCGGCCAGCGAAGGATTCGCCAAAGGCATCGTCTGGCGTGGAGCCGTCAGCGCGGGCCAGGTCCCGGAGCTGCAGTTCTCCCAGAGCGTCTCGCAGACGTTCCTCGGGATCAACATGAAGTGCGCCTCGTGCCACGACAGCTTCGTCGACCGTTGGAAACTGCGCGACGCCTACGGCCTCGCCGCGATCTTCGCGGACCGGAAGATGGAGCTCGTGCGGTGCGATATTCCCACCGGCAAGCCCGCCGCCGCCGCCTGGCCTTATCCGGAACTCGGGCAGGTCGACGGGAGCAAGCCGCGCGCCGAGCGGCTCGCCCAGCTGGCCGCGTTGGTCACCCATCCGGAGAACGGCCGCTTCCAGCGCACCATCGTCAACCGGCTCTGGCATCGGTTGATGGGGCGGGGCATCGTGCACCCCACCGACGCGATGGACACGCCGCCGTGGAACGCGGACCTCCTCGACGTCCTCGCCAACCGGCTTGTCGAGACGAAGTACGACCTCAAGGCGACGCTGCGGTTCATCGCGACCTCCGCGGCCTATCAGGCGCGCGCCGAGATCCTGGAACGCGGCGCCGACGACAAGGCCTATGCCTACCGAGGGCCTCGTGCGAAGCGGCTGACCGCCGAGCAGTTCGTCGACGCCGTCTGGCGGCTCACGGGTACGACGCCCGCGAAGATCGAGCCGCAGGTCCCGCGGGTCGCGCCTCGCGCCCCCTCCGCCGAGAATTCCGGCCCCGAGGCTTTGCTCGCGCGCCCGGTGTGGTCCGATGACTTGGCGGGAGGCCGCGTGCCGGCGGTGGGCGAGGCGCGTGCTTTCCGCCGGCAGGTCAAGCTCGCCGCCGAAGTCGAGTCGGCGCACTGCGTGGTGACGTGCGACAACGCCTTCGTGCTCTATGTCAACGGCCGTAAGATCGGCGAAGGGAGCGACTGGGAGGATCCGCAGTCCTACGACCTTGCCGAATTCCTGGTCAAAGGCGCGAACCAGATCACGGTCGTCGGACGGAACCTGGGCGACGCCCCCAACCCGGCAGGATTGTATTTCCAGATGAACGTCCGGCTCAAGGGCGGCGAACGCCTCAAGGTCGGCACCGACGCCGCCTGGGAGTGGAGCGCCTCCGCGCCCGACGCCCGCGGCGTCGTCGCGGCCAAGGGCAAGCCTGCTCCGGTCTGGAAGCCGGTCGCGCTTCTGACGGGCGATCCGTGGCGCCGCGCCGAAGCGCGGATGGCCGAGATGCTCGCCGCCGGCGGAACCCGCGCCTTGCCTGCTCGCGCGGGCCTCGTGAAATCGGACCTCCTGCAACGTTCGCTCGGCCGGCCTAACCGCGAGCAGATCGTCTCGATGCGCCCGAACGAGCTGAGCACGCTCGAAGCGATGGACCTCGCCAACGGTCAGGCGATGGCGGGTCTGCTGACCGCCGGGGCGGCTCGCCTGAAGCAACGCGCCTGGGCGTCGCCCGAGGCCTTGGCCCGTTGGCTCTACCTTTCGGCCTTGAGCCGGGAGCCTGCCGCGAAGGAACTGGCGGTCGCCGTCGGCCTGCTCGGTCCTGACCTCTCCGAACAAGGGATCGCCGACCTCCTCTGGGCGGTGTGCATGCTGCCCGAATTCCAGACCATCCGCTGACCATGAGCCTCCCGTCTTCCTTCGACCCCTCCTGGCCTGAGCCGCTCGCCCGGCGCGAGTTCCTGCGCCAGCTCGCGCTCGCCGGCGCCGCTACCTTGTCGATGGGCGCGCCGCGTCTCCTCGCCGACGAGAAGCCGGCCGCGCCCGCGGCCACGGCCGACGCCTGCATCCTGATCTGGCTGGCGGGAGGCATGGCCGCGCCGGAGACTTTCGATCCCAAGCGCTATGCGCCTTACGAGAAAGGGATGTCTTACGAGCGGGTGCTCAGCACCTTCCCGGCGATCCCGACTTCCGTCGACGGGGTGCGGATCTGCCAGGGTCTCGAATCCATCGCCCAGGTCATGGACCGCGGGACCCTGATCCGTTCCGCCGTCCAGCCGGATCTCGGCAGCATCCTGCATTCGCGTCACCAGTTCCACTGGCACACCGGTTACGTTCCGCCGCAGACCGTGGCTTGCCCGCATATCGGCGCCTGGATGGCCCGCGTGCTTGGTCCGCGCAATCCGGTCATGCCGGCCTTCATCAACATCGGCCAGCGCCTCGAAGGAATCGGCGAGAGCGAGGAGCTGAAGTCCTTCACCACGGCGGGATTCTTCGGCGGCGAATTCGGCCCGATGAACCTGCCCTTCCCCGAAGAGGCCGCCGCCGCCGTGCGTCCGCCCAAGGGCATGGATGCCGGTCGTTTCGTGAACCGCGACCGCGCGTTCCGCCGGCTCGTCGACGCCGGTCCCGACCGCGACCTGCTCAGCGACCATCATCAGCAGTCGATGCTGCGTTCGATGGACAACGCCTACCGCCTGCTCAGCGCCAAGGAGCGGGCGGCCTTCGACATCTCCTTGGAAGCGAAGGAGGTCCAGCAGGCTTACGACACCGGTCGCTTCGGCCGAGGTTGTCTTCTCGCCCGGCGCCTCGTCGAGAACGGCGCGCGCTTCGTCGAGGTCACGACCGAATACGTACCGTTCTTCCAATGGGACACGCACGGCAAGGGGCACGAGACCGTCGCGAAGATGCATGCGCAGATCGACCGGCCCATCGCGCGGCTCATCCGCGATCTCGAGGCGCGCGGTCTCCTTGACCGGACGCTCGTCGTCATCGCCAGCGAGTTCAGCCGTGACGCCATGATCGAGGGCCGGCCGGGCTCCACGGCCAAGGACCAGTCCTTCAACAAGTCCAGCATCATGACGAGCCCCGACCATTACGGTCTCCACCGGCATTTCACCGGCGGCACGAGCGTCGTCATGTTCGGCGGCGGCGTGAAGAAGGGTCATGTCTACGGCGCGACGGCGGATGAGCGCCCGCTCGTGGCGGTCAAGGACCCCGTCTCCATCTCTGACATGCATGCGACGATTTTCCGGGCGATGGGGATCAGTCCGAAGACGGCTTACGACGTCGAGGGTCGCCCGTTTTATGCGACCTTGGACGGCAAAGGCGTGCCGATTCCCATCTTCGGATAGCCGGTCGAGGTGCCGTCATTAGGTCAGGCTTGCCTGCCCTGATGGCGTGAATATTACCCTTAATAACTGACTGTCAGTGACTTGCCATGGTTGATGGCCCGCTTTTCGATGGGGGCTCCAGGGTTCGTGGGAGTCAGGTCGGATCACAGGGGGGGCGGGGTAGGGCGGCCCCCGGCTTTATTCCAGGCCCTTCATCTATTGGTTGAAACCTTCCACCACTCTGGGAGTATTATTACATGGGGAAAGCCCCCTAAGCATCACCCCATGACTTTCTCAAAAATGGCCCCTCTGCCCTTTCGTCTCTTCGTGCGCTTTGGCGCCTTGTCTCTCGCCCTGGGCGCCATCGCGGAGGAACCCAAGATGGATCCCGCCGGCCTCGAGTTCTTCGAGAAGAACGTCCGCCCGATCTTCACGGAGCGTTGTTACGAATGCCACTCCAAGGAGAAAGGCGTCTCCAAGGGCGGCTTGCTGATGGACTCGCGCGCCGCGCTGCTGGCCGGTGGCGACCTCGGTCCGGCCGTCGTCCCGGGCGACCTCGCCAAATCCATGCTGATCGTCGCGGTGCATCAGAAGGATCCCGATCTCTCCATGCCTCCGCGCAAGTCGGGGGCCAAGCTCAGCCCCGAGCAGATCCAGGTCCTGGAGCAGTGGGTCAAGATGGGCGCGCCGGCGCCGGCCGGCGCCGGCGGCGGCAAGATCACGGGACTCTCCGACAAAGCCCGTGCGCATTGGGCCTTCCAGCCCGTGCGTGAAGTCGCGGTGCCGACCAAGCTGAGCGACGCTTCCTGGGCCCAGAACGAGATCGACGCCTTCATCCTCGCCAAGCTCGACGAAAAGGGCCTCAAGCCCAGTCCCGCCGCCGATGGCGAAGCGGTGCTGCGTCGCCTTTCCTACGGTCTGATCGGCCTTCCGCCCACCAGCGCCGAGGTCGACGCCTTCTCCCGTGATTACGACGGCGCGATGGCTTTCGACGCCATGGCCTTGCGCCGGGGGCAGCCCGCCCGGGCGGTCACCGCCGTCGTGGAGCGCACGATCGACCGCTTGCTCGCCTCGCCGCACTACGGTGAGCGCTGGGGCCGCCACTGGCTCGACACCGCCCGTTATTCGGACACCAAGGGCCAGCGACGCAACGGCGGTATCGAGACCTTCGAGAGCTCCTGGACCTACCGCGATTACGTCATCGCCGCGTTCAACGCCGACAAGCCTTACGACCAGTTCATCATCGAGCAGCTCGCGGCCGACCGCCTGCCCGACCTCGCCAAGGACGATCCTCGCCTGGCGGCGCTCGGCTTCATCACCGTCGGCAAGCGCTTCGCGAGCAACGACGACACCATCGACGAGCGGATCGACGCCACGACCAAGGGCTTCCTCGGCCTCACGGTCGCCTGCTCCCGCTGTCACGACCACAAGTTCGACCCGATCCCGGCCGCGGACTACTATTCCCTGCACGGCATCTTCGCCTCGGTGACCGAGCCGCAGCAGTACCCTGTCATCCGCGATTCCCTGCAGGTCGGCAAGGATGCCCCGAGCAGCGCCGAGCGGGTCGATTACCAGAAGCGCCTGGCCGCGCTGATCGATGAGACCGCCCAGGGGTACTACAAGCACTACGCCGCGATGCAGGCGACCTTCCACCGTGAATTCGCGCCCCGCGCCCTCGCCGCGATGGTGGGCGGCTTCCGGAGCACCGCGGGCTTCGACATCCTCACGAAGTACGAGCTCGGAGAGAGCCGGGAGCTGGGCGGGACTTTCTCGGGCGTGATGGCCCGGGCCGACCACCCGATCACCGGACCGCTCGTCCGGCTCAAGAAGCTCAGCGCCGAAGGCTTCGCGGCGGGCGCTCCGGCCATCCTCGCGGCCGCCCTCGCCGACACCAAGAACCCCGTCAACCCGCTGATCGCCGAGGGTCTCCGCGGGCTGAAGCCGCAGACCGTCGACGACGTCGCCCTGGCTTACCAGGCGATCTTCAAGAAGCATCGCGACAGGATAGCGGCCCACATCCAGCTGCGGAGCAAGCCGGGTCGTCGCGGAGAGAAAGACGACCCCGCCATCGCCCAGCTCGCCGCCTTCCCCTGGCCCCTGCCCGACGTCGACGACCTCAACAGCGTGACGATCCTGGAGCGCGCGGCCGAGAGCCGCGACTTCTGCGCGAGCTGGCAGGTCCCGATCAGCGCGACCTTTGTCAACGACAACAAGCCGGGTCGCTACTTCAAGTTCGCCGAGATTAACGCGCTCGACATCACCCATCCGGGCGGTCCGGGCACCGCGATGGTCGTCTCCGACGTCGCGAAGCCACGCGACAGCTACGTGTACATCCGCGGTGACCGCAACAAGCGAGGCGCCGTCGCCCCGCGGCAGTTCCTCGAGGTGCTCGCCGGTCCCGAGCGTCTGCCGTTCTACGAAGGCAGCGGTCGTCGCGAACTCGCCCTCGCGATCGCCAGCCGCACCAATCCGCTCACGGCCCGCGTGCTCGTCAACCGTCTGTGGGCGCATCACTTCGGCGCCGGCATCGTCTCCTCGCCGGACGACTTCGGCAACATGTCCGAAGCTCCGACGCATCCCGAGCTGCTGGACTGGATGGCCACGGCTTTCGTCGAAGGCGGATGGTCCATCAAGAAGATGCACAAGCGCATCCTGATGTCCGCCACGTTCCGCCAGTCGGCCAACCCGAACACCAATGAGCTGATCGTCAGGAAATCCTCGGTCGACCCGACCAAGGTCGACGGGGGCAACAAGTTCCTCTGGCACGCCAACCTCCGCCGCCTCGACTTCGAAAGCATCCGCGACTCCATGCTGCTGCTGTCCGGCAAGCTGGACCGCTCCATGGGCGGCCGGGCCGTCAACATCACCGACGAGCCTTACAGCTACCGTCGCACGATCTACGGTTTCATCGACCGCGACCGCCTCAGCGAGCTGCAGTCGCAGTTCGATTTCGCCGATCCCAACATGACGAACTCCACCCGCGGCACGACCATCGTCCCCCAGCAGGCGTTGTTCTTCATGAACAATCCGCTGGCGGTGGAAGTCGCCCGTAACGTGACCGCGCGGCCCGAGATGCAGCGGGCGAGCAGCGACGCCGAGCGCATCACCCAGCTCTACCGGATCATGTACCAGCGCTCGCCGACCGTCCAGGAACGCAAGCTCGCCCAGGACTTCGTGACGCGCATCGCCGGTTACATCGACGAGCCCGAACCCGCCGCCAAGGCGCGTAACAAGCCCGCCGCGGCCAAGACCGTCGTGACGAAGGCGCCGGCCGCCCCCGACGTGAAGATCGACACGACCGTCCGCGGCGGCAAGATCGTGAACGTCGGAGAGGTCGTCTCTCGCAAGACCCCCTCCAATCCCTGGGTCATGTTGGCGCAATCCATGGTCTGTTCCAACGAGTTCGTCTACCTGAACTGAGCCCGCTGAATATCCCTTTGTGTAATCCGAAGAACCACCTATAACCTTATCCATAACCCCAATACCATGAAAGATTCCAGCTGCGGAAACTACGTCCCCACCGCCCATTCTCGACGTGAGTTCCTCCGTCAGACCGGCCTCGGCATGGGCACCATCGCCTTCGGCACGATGGTCGCCGACTACATGGTCAGCGATGCGCGCGCCGAAGGGATGGCCAATCTCAAGCCGCGCCAGGCTCCGCTGTCCTCGAAGGCCAAGCACGTCATCCATATCTTCGCCGGCGGCGCTCCCTCCCACCTCGACACCTTCGACCCGAAGCCGAAGATGAAGGAGCTCGCCGACAAGTCCGCCTCGGGCATGAACGGCGTGCTCTTCCCGACGCCCTTCGAGTTCAAGAAGTCCGGCCAGTCCGGCCTCGAGATCAGCGAGATCTTCCCCAAGCTGCAAGGCGTGGCCGACGACATGTGCGTCATCCGCTCGCTCCACCAGGACCTGCCCGCCCACGGTCCCGCCGCCAAGCTGATGCACACCGGCTCGGCGATCCTTTCCAAGCCCTCGCTGGGCTCCTGGGTCCTGTACGGTCTGGGTACCGAAAGCCAGGACCTCCCGGGTTTCGTCTCCCTCGGCGGTAGTTCCGACTCCCGTGCCTCGGCCTTCCTGCCTTCGCTCTACCAGGGCGCCAACACGTCGTTCCGCCCCGGCGCCTCGGCCAACAAGATCATCCCGAACCTGCAGAGCGAATTCACGACGCAGGAAGCGCAGCGCAAGCAGCTCGATCTCGTCCGCCAGCTCAACGAACGCCACATGCAGACCGTGCAGAAAGACGAGCAGCTCGAGGCCCGCATCGAATCCTTCGAGCTCGCCTTCCGCATGCAGACGGCGGCCACCGACGCTTTCGACATCTCCAAGGAGCCCGAGAAGATCCGCGAGATGTACGGCAAGACCGACCTGGGCGCCAAGCTGCTCTGCGCGCGTCGCCTCGTCGAGCGCGGCGTCCGCTTCGTGCAGATCGACGCCGGCGGCTGGGATCACCACGGCAACCTCGCCGCCGCGATCGCGCGCACGGCCGACGCCATCGACGGCCCGGCCGCGGCCTTGATCGCCGACCTCAAACAGCGCGGCCTCCTCGACCAGACGCTCATCATCTGGGGCGGAGAATTCGGCCGCACCCCGACCACCGCGGGCCGCGTCAACCAGGCTTCCGGCCGTGACCACCACTCCAAGGCTTTCTGCTGCTGGATGGCCGGCGGCGGCGTCAAGGGCGGCATGCACTACGGCGAGACCGACGAGATCGGCTCCCAGGTCGCGGCGGACGGCGTCGACGTGCATGACCTCCACGCCACCATCCTCCGGCTCCTGGGCTTCGATCACACCAAGCTCACGTACCGCTACAATGGCCGCGACTTCCGCCTGACGGACAACTTCGGCAAGGTGGTCGACAAGGTCATCGCCTAAGGGCTTTTCAGCGCAGGACGAAGGACGGACGTCGCGAGACGGCCGTCCTTTTTCTTGGACGGGCTCGGCGGGCTTGCGGTCCCTCGTATTTGCTTTCTCCTATAAGCATGCGACCGACACGGATCCTCCTCTTTCTCGGCCTGATCCTGTCCGTCGCGGCCGGGGCAGCCGACAAATCCAAGGATGCAACCAAGAAGGAGCCCGCCAAGCCGGCGCCTTCGCCCGTCGTGGCGATCAAGGCCGACTCCCGCGGCGAGCCTCCGCGAAGCGGGGTCAAGGGCACCGATGGATTGGGGCGGGCGCAGGTGCGCTACGATAACGGCGTGACCGCGGTCACGACCCCGGATCCGTTCGGCGGCGCCACGACCCGCTACAGCAACGGCGTCCAGTCGACGACCCGACGGGATCCTTTCGGGGGGTCCACCACCCAGTTCAGCAACGGCGTCACCGCCGTCACCCGCCCCGACCCGTTCGGCGGCAGCATGACGCAATTCAGCGACGGCACTCGCGCCGTCATGCGGCCGGATCCGTTCGGCAACAAGGTGGTGACTTATTCCGACGGACGCCAGGAGGTCATCCGTCCGGACCCCTTCGCCCCCCAGCGGTCGCCGGGTGCCGATCAGGGCAGATAAAGCCGAGCCGGCCGACACCGCGCTTGAAAAAGAGCGGCTCCGCCTCATGCTGACTGACATCACCCCATGAAAAGCCTCCGCTCCCTTTGGTCAGCCGTCGCCGTCCTCGCGCTCGCCTTGCCCGCCTTCGCCGCCGAGGCTTTCACCTCCGGGCCGGGCTGGCTGGAGTTCCCGGCCGCCGCGGGCCCCGGCGCCGGCAAGCATGTCGTGCTCCTGGCGGGCGACGAAGAGTACCGCTCGGAGGAATCCATGCCGATGCTCGCCCGCATCCTCTCCGAGCGCCACGGCTTCAAGTGCACCGTCCTCTTCTCCCATGACAAGGGTGTCATCAACCCGAACAACGCCGCCTCCCTCGGTAAGCCCGAGGCTCTCGACTCCGCCGACGCGCTGGTGCTCGGACTCCGTTTCCGTAAGTGGAATCAGGAGACCCTCGCCAAGTTCGACGCCGCGGTGAAGCGCGGCGTGCCGATCGTGGCGACCCGGACCAGCACCCATGCTTTCAACGGAATCCCGAAAGAGAGTCCTTACGCCGGCTACAATTGGGGCAGCCAGGGAGGTTTCGGCAAGAAGGTGCTGGGTGAGAGCTGGGTGAGCCACTGGGGCAACCACAAGGGCGAGGCCACCCGCACCGCCGTCGAACCCGGCGCCGAGAAGCTCGCGATCCTCAACGGAGTCGGCGTCAGTTTCGGCGATACCGACGTGTATGAGGCCTATCCGCCCGCCGATGCGACCATCCTCCTCCGCGGTCTCGTGCTCAAGGGCATGAACCCCGACGATCCCCTGAGCGAACGCGTCAAGAAGCGCGCCACCGACAAGAAGGAGCAGGGAATCAACTCTCCCGCCATGGCCGTGGCCTGGACGCGCGAGGTCGCCAACGAAGGCGGCACCAAGAACCGCGTCCTCACCACCACCATGGCTTCGGCCAGCGACCTGAAGGACGAATCGCTGCGCCGCCTGCTCGTCAACGGCGTCTTCTGGGGTCTCGGACTGGAAGTTCCGGCCAAAGCCGACGTCACCCCCCTCGTCGAGTGGAAGCCCAGCAAGTATTCCTTCAATCTCTTCCATCCCGGACTGCAGGCCGAAGCGTTCGCCGGAGTCCTGCCGCCTCCCGTGGTCGCGGCGCCTGCCGCGCCCAAGAAGAAGTAAGCGCGGCTTGATCCGCTTTCTCGACAGGCGCGCCGACGGCGCGCCTGTCTTGTTTACGGGCGCAGGCCGCGGTTGACGAGGAGCTGGACGAAGGCCTCGTTGAAGATCACGTAGGCGCCTTCGCGGACGCTGGCGTCGCGCACCTCGATGTCATCCGTCACGACGAACCAGGGCGCCTCGACCGTCTTGTCCTTCGCCACCAGGTCCATGATGTCATGGTCGGCCTTGGCGCCTGCGCGGCTGAAGGTGGTCTTCACCCTCGGATTGGTGATCTTGAGGGCGGAGGGCTGGCCGTCGAAGCTCACCCAGGCATGGAGGCCGGTGGCGTCATCCGCCAGCTTCTCCAGGAGCTGCACGACTTTCTGGCGCGCGACTCCGTCGAGGACGAAGCGGCTGTCGCCTTGCGCGTTCTTCTTCGTGGCCAGATTCAGGCCGAGGTAGGCCTGGCGCAGGCAGACGAAATTGTTCGCGTCGATGACCAGGCGGGCGGCTTCGCCCGTGGCGGCGGCGCGTTCGAGCAGGGCGAGCGGGCCGGAAGGTTTCTGCTGGTGGAAGTCGCGGTCCGCCAGGTAGGAGCGGCGCCGATGGATGTCGCGGCGGTAAAGGTCGGCGTGGCGGGAGTCGACGAGCCCGGATTGCTCCGCGAGCCCGAGGGCGTTCTCGATGGACTTCAGTTCGCGGCCGTCGGCCACGTTGATCTTGGCGGAGATGCGCTCCAGGAAAGGGTCGGAAGGCTGGTCGCGCTTCTCCAGCCCGTAGCGGACTTTCTCGATGTGATCGGTCAGGCGCTGTTCAAGCATGTTCACTTCGGGCAGGGTCTGGCCCGCGGTGCGCTGGTAGCGACGGAGCAGCTTGAGCATCTCCTCCATCTGCGGGATGGCCTGGCGCAGCTCGTGTTCCTTGGCGAGGAAGGGGTCGGCGTCGCGCTGGGCTTTGCGCACCTTCTCGACCGTCTCGGTCGTCAGCTGACGGAGCTTGCCGACCTCCTCCGAGGCGGCTTTGAGGGTCCGGGCGTCGGCAAGCCACGGACGCACCTCTTCGGAGAGGAGCTCCTCGGCGATCTCGCGTGCTTTCTTGGCGACGTGTTCGCGGGCGCGTTCGAGTTCGCCGCGCAGGCGGGTCACTTCGGCCTCTTCCTTTTCAAGCCGGGTCTGGAGCGCCTGCTGGCCGGTCGCGAGGGCCTCCAGCTGCTTCGTCGCCTCCTGCGCCTGCCGGGCGGCGTCTTCGCGGACCTTGCGAAGTTCGCTCTCCTTGGCTTCGAGCTCGTTGGCATGCTGCCGTCGGATCTGCCGGACGTCGTTCTCGCGGGCCGCCTTTCCTTGGGCGATTTCCTGCTGAAGGCGGCGGAGCGTCTTACCGGCCGAGTCCAGGGCGTCCACGGTATCCGCCGGCTCCTTCTCGACGAGCCCGCCGAGCTTGGCGAGCAAGGCCTTCCACGCCTTGGGCTCCGGCTTGCCGGCCTGAGGGCGGGCGTTCGCCGGCACGCGTGCGAGCAGGTCGGCGGGCAGGGCGGCGTCCTTCTGTTCGGCCCGGTGATTCCAGATCAGGCACAGCAGGGCGACGCGGGGTCCGCCCAGCAGGGCGGTCAGGTCGTCGAAATGCTCGAGCAGCCGGGTCCGGTCGGCTTTCAGGAGTTCGGCGAACCAGGGGAGATGGTCGGCGATCGTCGCCGTGTCTTCGGTGAGCTGGGCGAAGCGTTTTTTGAAGCGCCATTTGGCGTCCCTCAAGAACGGCTTGCGATGCATGTAGCCGCCCGGGATGAGTTTCGCGAGCGCCAGCAAGGGCCCGTCGGCGACGTGGTTCAGGTCCAGGACGAGCTGTTCCGACAGGACTTTGCGCAGGGGGTCGACCGCCTCGTTCTTGTAGGAAAATTGACCCATGCCCAGATTATGCCTGCTCGGCCGGCGGGGGCAAGTTCCGGGCGGGCCGCCCGACCCGATTTCTTGCTTCGGACTCGCCACCGAGGCGGCGCGGAGGTTCGTTCGGGCCTTCTTGATGCGTCCCTCTGCCGCGATCGCCATCCCGCTCTGCGCCGCCGTCGGCTATACCTTCGCCGCGATGGCGCTCAAGCGGGCCATGGACGGCGGGCATCCCTGGCGGGTCTTGTTCATCGTCAATCTGATCGCGGCCGTGCTTTTCCAAGGTTGGCTGGCGCAAGGCGGGGGTGCCTTCACGACGGCGAACGTCGTCCACGCGATGCTGGCCGGCGCGGCTTTCTTCATCGGCCAGGTCTTCACCTTTGTCGCCATCAGCCGCGGCGATATCTCCGTCGCGACCCCGGTGCTCGGGACGAAGGTCATCTTCGTCGCCCTGCTGGTCTTCCTGACGGGGGGAGAGGAGCTCGGGTGGAAGCTCTGGTTGGCCGCCTTCCTGACCACGCTGGCCTTGGCCTTGCTCGGGGGCGAATGGCGGGCCGACCGGCGCCGGCTGCTGGTCAGCGTCGGCTTCGCCTTCCTGGCTTCCATCGCCTTCGCGGCGACGGACGTCATGCAGCAGCTCTGGGTCCGCCCCTTCGGCTTCGGGCATTTCGGGCCCGTCATGTTCGCCACGGTCGGACTGCTGTCCTTCAGCCTGATGCCTTTCTTCTCGGCGCCGCTCCGCGCGATGCCGCGGCCGATGGTCGTGTGGGCTCTCGGCGGCGGAGCCTTGCTGACGGTGCAGGCGATGGGCGTCGCCTATTGCATCTCCGCCTACCAGGAGGTGACGGTCACCAACGTGCTCTATAACACGCGCGGACTCTGGAGCGTGGCGTTGGTCTGGGCGGTGGGCCACTGGTTCGCCAACGCCGAGCGCCAGGTCGGCCGTGCGGTCATGTTCCGACGGCTGGTCGGGGCCTTGCTTCTGCTCGGCGCCGTCTACCTCAGCCTCGCCTGATCAAAGGTCTGCGTTGTCGATGAGCCGCGTGGCTCCCAGGTGGCCGGCGATGGCGATGGCGCAGGGCCGTCCGGCGATCGCCGCCGCCGTCGCCATCGTCTCGCGATCGACGATCTCGCAATACTGCGTCTTGAAAGCCGGCTGGCTTCGCAGGACCTCGAGCGCGGCCTCTCGCAGGCGGGCCCCATCGGTCACGCCTGCGCGGGCTAGCGACTGGGCCGCGGCGATGGCGGCAGGGATGGTCGCGGCTTGGGCGCGTTGTTCGGGGGTGAGGTAGCGATTGCGCGAACTCATCGCCAGACCGTCAGGCTCTCGGACGGTCTCGTGGGCGATGATCCGTACGGGCAGGTGGAGGTCGCGGACCATCCGGCGGATCACCGCCAGCTGTTGGAGGTCTTTGCGGCCGAACACCGCGAGATCCGCCTGCGCCGCGTTGAAGAGCATCGCGACGACGGTGGCCACCCCGCGGAAATGGCCGGGCCGATGCGACCCGCACAGCCCCTCTGAGATCCCGGCGACATCCACCCAGGTCGAGGCCCCGGCCGGGTAGAACTCGTCGGTCGTGGGCGCGAAGACCAGGCCGGCGCCCGCGGCTTCGCAGCCGCGGCGGTCATCCTCCAGTGTCCTGGGGTATTTCGAGAAATCCTCATGCGGGCCGAACTGCGTCGGATTGACGAAGATGGAGACCACGACGAAGCCGGCCTCCTCTTTCGCCCGACGGATAAGGCTGAGATGGCCTTCGTGGAGGCATCCCATGGTCGGCACGAAGCCCACGGAATGGCCGGCCTCCCGGGCCCGCCGGACGGCGGCCCTAAGTTCGGGGATGGTATGGACGACCTCCATCAGCCCATCTTAGTCGGGGCCAACCCGGGCGCAAGGCGCAGTTGTCAGCGTCTCCCCTGGCTGTCGTATTGTT
Source organism: Verrucomicrobiota bacterium (assembly GCA_039796215.1). GTDB lineage: Bacteria > Verrucomicrobiota > Verrucomicrobiia > Opitutales > UBA953 > UBA953. The sequence goes on along the minus strand of JBDKKH010000023.1, from coordinate 8,999 downwards.
CATAGGTCGCCGCCATTCCTTTCTTGGCAGTCGCGGGACGACCTCCAATGTCAGAGCCCTCCTATCACCCAGACATGTCTCACTTCCCTAACGTGCCGGTCATCGAGTTCGAAGGACCCAAGTCCAAGAATCCTTTCGCCTTCAAGCATTACAATCCTGACGAGAAGATCGGCGGGAAGAAGATGAAGGACCATATGCGCTTCGCCGCCGCCTATTGGCACGTGATGCGTAACAGCCTCTCCGACCCGTTCGGCGCCGGCACCGCCCTCATGCCCTGGGACGACGGCTCCGAGTCCCTCGACAACGCCCTTCGCCGCGTGCCGGTGTTCTTCGAGTTCCTCGAGAAGTGCCAGATCGACTTCTATTGCTTCCATGACCGCGACATCGCTCCGGAGGGCAAGACCCTCGCCGAGACGCACGCGAACCTCGCCCGCGTCACCCAGGAGCTGAAGGCCTACCAGAAGGGCGCCGGCAAGAAGCTCCTCTGGGGCACCGCCTGTCTCTTCTCCCACCCGCGTTACGCGCAGGGCGCGGGCACTTCGCCGAACGCCGACGTGTTCGCCTACGGCGCCAGCCAGGTCCGTCACGCCCTCGAGTCCACGAAGGCCCTCGGCGGCGAAGGTTATGTCTTCTGGGGCGGCCGCGAAGGCTACGCCACGCTGATCAACACCGACATGAAGCGCGAGCTCGACCACCTCGCCGCGCTCCTGCATCTCGCCGTCGACCATGCGAAGAAGATCGGCTTCAAGGGTCAGTTCTACATCGAGCCCAAGCCCCGCGAACCTTCGACCCACCAGTACGATTCCGATTCGGCCGCCTGCCTCAACTTCCTCCGGGAATACGGCCTGCTGAAGCACTTCAAGCTGAACCTCGAGACCAACCACGCCACGCTCGCCGGCCACACGATGGAGCACGAGATGGAAGTCGCGATCGGCGCGAACGCCCTCGGATCCGTCGACGCCAACCGCGGCGACACGCTCCTGGGCTGGGATACCGACCAGTTCCCGACGGACCTCTACCTCACGACGAACATCATGCTGCGCATCCTCAAGATGGGCGGCTTCACCACCGGCGGCCTCAACTTCGACGCCAAGCGCCGCCGCGAATCGCACGAGCCGGTCGACCTCTTCCACGCCCACATCGGCGGCATGGACGCCTTCGCCCGCGGCCTCAAGATCGCCCACGCCATCATCAAGGACGGCCAGATGGACAAGTTCGTCGAGAAGCGTTACGCTTCCTGGGACGGCGGCATCGGCAAGAAGATCGAGTCCGGCAAGGTCACCCTCGCCCAGCTCGACGCCTACGCCCAGGGCATCAAGGCTCCGACGCTCTCTTCCGGCCGCCAGGAGATGCTCGAGAACCTGATCAACGAGTACATCCGCTGAGGCCATGGCGATCGTCCTAGGTCTGGACCTGTCCACGCAGAGCGCGACGGCGCTCGTGCTGGACACGGTCAAGGGCACGACGGTCGCCCGCGCCCGCGCGGCCTTCGGCGCCGACTTCCCCGAGCGAGGGCATCCGGAAGGATTCCTCCGCGGAGGGCAGGGCGGCGAAGTGCACGCCGACCCGCTTCTCTGGCTCGACGGCCTCGAGCTCGCGCTGGACCGGCTCGCCCAGCTGACCGATCTTTCCGCGATCGACGCCGTCTCGGTGTCCGGCCAGCAGCATGGCAGCGTCTACCTCGCCGCCGGCTACGAGGCCGCCCTCGCCGACGGCGATCGCGCGACCCCGCTCTCCGCTAAGATCGCCCCGGTCCTCGCCCGCCGCATCTCCCCGATCTGGATGGACTCGTCCACCTCGGCCGAGTGCGCCGAGATCGCCGCCGCCCTCGGCGGTGACCAGGCGGTCTGCGACCTCACCGGTTCCGTCGCCACGATGCGCTTCACGGGTCCGCAGATCCGCCGTTTCGCGAAACTCGATCCCGTCGCCTGGGCCAAGACCAAGCGCGTCCATCTCGTCTCTTCGTTCTTCGCTTCGGTGCTCGCCGGCAAGGATGCGGCGATCGACACCGGTGACGGCGCGGGGATGAACCTGATGGACATCCGCAAGGGCGACTGGTCGCCGGCCGCGCTCGCGGCGACCGCTCCTGATCTCGCTGCCAAACTCCCTCCGGTCCGTCCCGGCTCGACCGTCGCCGGCGGCATCTCGGCGTACTTCGTCGCCCGCCACGGCTTCTCGCCGAAGTGCCAGGTCGTCATCGGCACCGGCGACAACCCTTCCAGCCTCGTCGGCATGGGCGCTTCGAAGCCCGGCAAGGTCGTCATCAGCCTCGGCACGAGCGACACGCTCTTCGCCGCGATCGAAGGCATCCGCACCGACGCCGCCGGTCTGGGCCATGCTTTCGGCAATCCGCTGGGCGGCAGCATGAGCCTGGTCTGCGTCCGTAACGGTTCTCTCGCCCGCGAAGCGATCCGCCGCGAATGCGGCCATGCCGACTGGCCGGCTTTCTCCGCCGCCATCGACGCCGCGCCCGCCGCCGTCTCCGCGGTCCTTCCGATGGAAGAGCCCGAGATCACGCCACGCCGCCCCGCCGGTCGTATCACCCTCGGCGCCCCCGCCTCCCGGGCTTCGCTTCCGCGGGCCGCCGTCGAAGGCCAGGCCCTCAGCCTCCGTTACCATAGCCGCTGGGTCGGCACCCCGACGACGCAGCTCCTCCTCACGGGCGGAGCCTCCGAGAACCCTTCCGTGGCCAAGATCTTCGCCGACGTCTTCGGCGCCCCGGTGCTTCGCCTGGCGGTGTCCGACTCCGCGGCCTTGGGCGCCGCCCTGCGTGCCGCCGAAGGCGCCTGCGGGGCCGAGATGGCCGATCTGGAGGCTGTTTTCTGCGTCCCGGCTCCCGGCGTCGTCCAGCCGAATCCGGCTTTCCGGGCGGCCTACGACAAGCTGGAGGCCGAACTGGGCCGAGCGCTGTCGTCCAAGGCATAAATTCGGCGCTGTGAGCATTGCCCACTTGAACATCGTGGGCTGATTGACTGACATAGGGGGCTCACCCCTACGTACCATGTCACAGCGCCCTGTCACCCTCTTCACCGGCCAGTGGGCCGACCTCAAGATCGCCGAGCTCCTGCCCAAGGTCAAAGCCATGGGATACGAGGGCGTCGAGCTCGCCTGCTGGGGCGACCATTTCGACGTCGTCCGCGCCGTCAACGAGCCGGGCTACGTCGAGTCCGTCTGGGCGCTGCTCAAGCAGCATGACCTCGGCTGCTGGGCGATTTCCTCGCACCTCGTCGGCCAGGCCACCTGCGACAACATCGACGAGCGCCATCAGTGCATCCTGCCGCCCCACGTCTGGGGCGACGGCAATCCCGAAGGCGTGCGCCAGCGCGCGTGCGCCGAGATGGCGCTGACCGCCCAGGCCGCCCGCAAGTTCTTCGACGCCGGCAAGGCTTACATGGCCGGCAAGCCCAAGGGTTCGGGCAAGACCGTCGTCAACGGCTTCACCGGCTCTTCCATCTGGCACGCGATCTACGCCTTCCCGCCGACCAATCAGGCCTATCTCCAGAAGGGCTACGACGATTTCGCCAGGCGCTGGAAGCCCATCCTGGAGGCCTTTGAGAAGAACGACGTCTACTTCGGCCTCGAGGTGCACCCGACCGAGATCGCGTTCGACATCGCCTCCGCCCAGCGCGCGCTCGACGCCGTCGGCAACCACAAGCGCTTCGGCTTCAACTACGACCCCAGCCACCTCGGCTATCAGGGCGTGGATTACGTGAAGTTCATCCGCACCTTCGGCAAGCAGATCCACCACGCCCACATGAAGGACGTCTGGTGGGGCCACGGCGACGGTACCGTCGGCGTGTTCGGCGGCCACACGGATTTCTGCGACGCGCGCCGCGCCTGGGACTTCCGCTCCGTCGGCCGAGGCGACATCCGTTTCGAAGACGTCATCGTCGCCCTCAATGACGTCGGCTACGCCGGCCCTCTCTCCGTCGAGTGGGAAGACGGCCGCATGGACCGCTTCTTCGGCGCCGCCGAATCGGCCGCCTATGTCAAGAAGCTCGCCTTCCCGACCAACAAGGTCGCCTTCGACGCCGCCTTCGACAAGGCCGCCCAGGGCAAGTAATCAACCCCCGACCTGACCAAACACATGGCCACCAAAGTAGGCGTCATCGGAGCCGGCGGCATGCTCCAGTATCACGCCGCCGGCTTCAAGCAAGCGGGCGCGGAGATCATCGCCGTCGCCGATCCCGCGCCGGGCGCCGCCCAGAAGGCCGCGACCAAGTGGGGCATCCCGAACGCCTATGAGTCCGTCGACGCCATGCTCGCGGCCCATAAGGAGCTCGATGCCGTCAGCGTCATCGTCCCGAACAAGTTCCACGCCTCGCTCGCCATCCAGTGCCTCAACGCCGGCAAGCACGTGTTCTGCGAGAAGCCGCCGGCGCTCAGCGCCCCGGAAGTCCTCGAGATCATCGCCGCTTCCAAGAAGGCCGGCAGGCACGTGATGTTCAACTTCAACAACCGCGCCCGCCCTGAGTCGCAGGCGATGATGAAGTACGTCGAGCAGGGTCAGGTCGGCAAGGTCAACTCCGCCCAGGCGAAGTGGATCCGCCGTACCGGCATCCCGGGCTTCGGCGGCTGGTTCACCACCAAGGAACTCTCCGGCGGCGGGCCGCTCATCGACCTGCTGCACATGGTCGACCTCGCCATGTATTTCATGGGTTACCCTGAGCCGGCGCACGTGCTCGGCCAGACCTTCAACGACTTCATCGAAGACAAGTCCTTCAAGGGTCCTTGGGGCATCCCGGACCGCGTCGGCGGCGTCACCGACGTCGAAAACGCCGCGCACGGTTTCGTGACCTTCAAGACCGGCCAGGTGCTTACCCTCCAGGTTTCCTGGGCCGAGATGATCAAGCGCGAGGAAGTCTCCGTCGTCTTCCAGGGCACCAAGGCCGGCGGCAAGGTCGAGCGCCTCTTCGGCATCGACGGCCTCGATGACACCGCGATCGACACCTGCGAACTCTACGTGCAGGAAAACGGCAACAGCGTGAACCGCTCCATCGTCACGCCCGCTTGCGAAGACATGGGCCGCGTCGCTTCGGCCGCGAACTTCATCGAGGCCGTCGAAGGCCGCGCGAAACCCTTGAACACCCCTGAGCAGGCCTACCGCCTGATGCAGGTCATCGACGCCATCTACGCTTCGGCGAAGACCGGCAAACCCGTCTCCCTCTGATCGACACCTCTATGGCATCCCTGAATCGCAAACTTCGCATGGGCATGGTCGGCGGCGGCCGCGGCGCCTTCATCGGCGGCGTGCATCGCATGGCCGCGGCTCTCGACGGACAGATCGACCTCGTCGCCGGGGCGTTCTCCTCGGACCCGGCCAAATCCCGCCTCTCGGGCGAGGATCTCTTCCTCGATCCGGCCCGGGTCTACGCCTCCTACCAGGAGATGGCGAAGGCCGAGGCCAAGCGCCCTGACCGCATCGACTTCGTCTCCATCGTCGCCCGCAACGACATGCATTACCCCGTGGCCAAGGCCTTCCTCGAGGCCGGCATCCACGTCGTCTGCGAGAAGCCGCTCGCCTATTCCCTCGCCGAGGCCAAGCAGCTGCGCGCGCTCGCGAAGAAGAGCGGGCTGATCTTCGCGCTGACGCATAACTACACCGGCTACCCGATGGTCAAGGAGGCCCGTGCGATGGTGCGCGACGGCAAGCTCGGCAAGATCAACAAGGTCGTCGTCGAGTACCCGCAGGGCTACGCGATCACCGCCCTGAAGTCCAAGCAGGACACCAAGATCTCGAACTGGCGCATGGACCCGACCTTGTCGGGCCTGTCCAACTGCGTCGGCGACATCGGCACGCATGCCGAGAACCTCGCCCAGTACATCACGGGCCTGGAGCTCGCGGAAGTCGCCGCCGACCTCAGCACCTACATCCCCGGCCGGCCGCTGGACGACGACGCCAACATGCTGCTCCGCTTCAAGGGCGGCGCCAAGGGCGTCCTGCACTCCTCGCAGATCTCCACCGGCGACGAGAACAACCTGAATATCCGCGTCTACGGCACCCTCGCTTCGCTCGAGTGGCACCAGGAGCACCCGAACGAACTCATCGTGAAGTTCGCCGAAGCCCCCCGCCAGGTCTGGCGCCGCGGCAACTCCTACAACGGACCCGAGGCCAAGAAGTACACCCGCACGCCGTTCGGCCACCCTGAAGCCTTTATCGAGGCCTTCGCCAACGTCTACCGTTCCGTCACCGAGGCCATCCGTGACCGGCTGGCCGGCCGCAAGGCTCCGAAGGCCGGCTATGACTTCCCGACCATCGACGACGGCGTGACCGGCATGGCCTTCGTCGCCGCCGCCGTGAAGTCCTCGAAGGCCAACGCCCGCTGGACGAAGCTCGACGTCTGAGGGGTCGGTCAGCCGCTCACGAAGGCCCCGGGATGCGGGGCCTTCTTATTTGTTCAGCCACCAGATGGCCGCGTTGAGCACGGCGGCGAAACCCACCCAGGCCAGGTGTGGCAGCTGCAGCAGGGCCGAGCCGCGGTGCGCCGGCCAGAGCCGACGGATCCAGACGACGAGCAGCACGAGGTAAGCAAGGATGTCGACGAGGGCGAGTCCCGGCTGATGCAGGCCGAAGAAGAGGAGGGACCAGAGCGCGTTCACCAGCAGGATGATGAAGAACGTCCGGCGGGCCGACCGGTCTGCCCAGGCGTTCGACGCCGCCAAGGCCATGAGGACGTAGAGCGTCGACCAGACCGGTCCGAAAATCCAGTTGGGCGGATTGAAGGGCGGCTTAGCGAGGCCGGCGTACCACCCTTTGATCTCGGGCATGGTGGCGGCCGAGCCGAGGCCGCCGACGGTCAGGCAGAGGACGGTGAGGCCGGCCAGACGCCAGACCTGTCGGCGGCTGGTCTGATCGCGGACAAGGGCCTCGGGGCGGGTTTCCATGGCGCCATTCTCATCGCCGGCGCGCCCGTGGCAAGGCCGGGGGCGGAGTCCGCTTGCCTTCGGCCGTCTTGCCCTTCTTTTTAGGGCCTTATCACCATGTCCGACCCTTATATCCAGCAGCTCTTCGCCGAACGCATCGGCGGCGTCAATTACGGCAAGTCGACCGCGATCTACAAGTTCGAGAAGATCAAGCGCGCCAAGGCCGCCGCCAAGAAGGCCAAGCCCGACGTCGCCCTGATCGACCTCGGCGTCGGCGAGCCCGACGAGATGGCTTTCCCGATGGTGGTCAAGGCGCTGCAGACCGAGGCCGCCAAACCTGAGAACCGCGGCTACGCCGACAACGGCGGCACGGACTTCAAGCAGGCCGCCGCCCGCTACATGAAGAACCTGTTCGGCGTGACCGTCGATCCTGAGACCGAGGTCCTCCACTCGATCGGCTCCAAGGCCGCGCTCTCGATCCTGCCCGCCTGCGTCATCAATCCCGGCGACTACGTCCTGATGACCGTCCCGGGTTATCCGGTGTTCGGCACGCACGCCAAGTACTACGGCGGTCTCGTGCACAACCTGAAGCTCACCGCCGAGAACGACTTCCTGCCGGACCTTAAGTCCGTCCCCGCCGACGTCCTGGCCAAGGCCAAGGTGCTCGTCCTCAACTACCCGAACAACCCGACCGGCGCCGTCGCCACGCGCAAGTTCTTCGAGGAAGTCGTCGCCTTCGCCAAGCAGCACAACCTCATCGTCATCCAGGACGCCGCCTACGGCTCTCTGCACTTCGGCGCCGAACAGGTCTCGATCCTGCAGGTCCCGGGCGCGAAGGACGTGGCCCTCGAGCTGCACTCGCTTTCCAAGAGCCACAACATGACCGGCTGGCGCATCGGCTTCGTCGCCGGCAACGCCTTGCTCGTCCGGGCGTACGGCGACGTGAAGGACAATTCCGACTCGGGTCAGTTCCTCGGCATCCAGAAGGCCGGCGCCGCGGGCCTCGACGAGGTCTCCATCCCGAAGGCCATCGCCGCCAAGTATTCCCGCCGCATGGACCAGCTCGTCGGCGTCCTCGCCAAGCTCGGCTTCCAGGTCCGCAAGCCCGGCGCCGGTTTCTTCCTCTACATGCCCGCCCCGAAGTCCGCCACCGGTCCGTCCGGCACGGTGAGCTTCGAATCCGGCGAGGCATTCTCGCAGTGGATGATCACCGAGCACCTCATCTCCACCGTGCCGTGGGATGACTGCGGTTCGTTCGTCCGTTTCTCCGTGACCTTCGTCTCGGACAAGGGCGAGGCCGGCGAGGCCGAAGTCATCGCCGAGGTCCAGCGTCGCCTGGCGCCTTGGAAATTCGCCTTCTGAGGGCTTTTTAGGCCCTCCTTCCTTGTCGGATTGACAGGGCAGGGGGGCTTTGTCCTTCTGAACGTCCAGTTAATTGGCCTGATAGCTCAGTTGGTAGAGCAGACGCCTGAAGAGCGTCGTGTCGTTGGTTCGATTCCGACTCAGGCCACCATTTAACGCCGGCCCATCCGTTTCAACCCGGATGGGCCGGTCCTTTGATGGCCTCAGCGCCCGAAGATCAGCCGCCAGACCGAGAAGTCGCGGCCCCGGTCGACGGGTTCCGTCGACGGCGGTTCGCGGCCGCTCTCGAGCAGGGTCAGCTTTTTCCGGTCGTGCTTGGTCGCGGAGTCCTTGTTCGTCTCTTCGGACCACTCCGCCCGGACGACGCCGAAGGGGGAGGCGGCGTCACGCCAGATCGTGCCTTTGAAGGTCAGCACCTGCTTCGAGACCATCGGCGGATCCGTGACGGTGGTCGCGAGCATGCGCAGGCGTTCGCAGGAGCGGGCGCGGCCGGCGACTTCGATGGTCTCGGTCGACGGCGAATCCGTGGTCAGCTCGCTCGTGTAGGTCAGGTTCGCCCATTCTGAAACCCAGGCGATGTCCTTGCGGGTCATGTGATAGGCGCCTTTCACCGGGTTGGAGAAGACGATCTCCTCGGAATTCTCGATCAGCCGGCTCGCATCGTGCCGGTCCATGTCCGGGTGCACCAGCAGGCGCAGCGGCGCCCGTTCACGCGAGCCCAGCCACATGACCGGCTCCACCGTGAACCAGACGTGAGCCCGGCCGCCGACCTC
>JBDKKH010000022.1:0-2764 GCA_039796215.1 Verrucomicrobiota bacterium | reverse complement strand
GCGTCCCTCAGGACGGGCGCATCAAGACCACCATCAGCGGACGCCAGATCGACCTGCGCGTCTCCACGCTGCCCACCCAGTTCGGGGAGTCCGTGGTGCTCCGCATCCTCGACAAGACCGTCGTCAACCTGAGCCTGGAGGCGCTCTCGATGCAGGACGACATCAAGGAAGGCATCCGCGCCATGGTCGGACGCCCCAACGGCATCTTCATCGTGACCGGCCCGACGGGCTCGGGCAAGACGACCACGCTCTACTCGGCGCTCCGCGAGGTGAACACCGAGGACGTGAAGATCCTGACCGCCGAAGATCCCGTCGAGTACGAGGTCGAGGGCATCATGCAGGTGCCGATCAACCACCAGGTCGGCCTGACCTTCGCCGCCGCGCTCCGTTCGTTCCTGCGTCAGGATCCGGACACCATCATGGTCGGGGAAATCCGCGACATCGAGACCGCCCAGATCGCCGTGCAGGCTTCGCTGACCGGCCACGTCGTGCTGTCGACGCTCCACACCAACGACGCCCCGGGCGCCGTGACCCGTCTCATCGACATGGGCCTCGAGCCCTTCCTGATCTCCGCGTCGCTCGAGGGCGTGCTCGCCCAGCGCCTGCTCCGCCGGGTCTGCAAGACCTGCCGCACCCCTTACGAGCCGGACAAGGACGTCGTCAATATGCTCGGCGTCGACGCGCTGGAGATCGCCAACAAGAAGTTCTACTACGGCAAGGGCTGCGCCGACTGCAACCGGTCCGGTTACAAAGGACGCCAGGGCCTCTTCGAGCTGATGACGATCAACGACCCGCTGCGCACGCTGATCACGCAGAAGGCCCCGACCCTCGTGCTCAAGCAGAAGGCCGTCGAGTCCGGCATGCGCCCCCTGCGCGAGGACGGCCTGCGCTGCATCTTCGACGGGCACACCTCCATCGAGGAAGTCCTCAAGTACACCTAACCTTTCCCCGCACCTCCATGCCCGAATACAAATACACTGCCATCGACCGGAATGGCGCCCAGACCACCGGGAAGATCGACGCCGCCGACGCCGCCCAGGCCCGGCAGAAAGTGATGGCGAAAGGCCTGATGGTCACGTCCCTCGCGGCCGAGGCCGGCGGCGCCAAGCCCCAGGCGGCCGCGGCGCCCGCCAAGGCGGGCTTCTCCTTCGGTTCGAAGATCACGCAGAACGACGTCACCGTCATGACGCGCCAGCTCGCGACGCTGATCATCGCCGGCCTCCCGCTCCTCCGGGCGCTGGAGCTCATCACGAAGCAGGAGCGCAACCCTGCCTTCAAGGTCGTCCTCGCCAGCATCGCCGAGAGCGTCTCCCAAGGTAACAACTTCTCCGAAGCGCTGCAGGCCCACCCCAAGGTCTTCGACAAGCTCTTCGTCAACATGATCCGCGCCGGCGAAGCGGGCGGCGTCCTCGACAAGGTCCTCGACCGTCTCGCCAAGTTCCGCGAGAAGGCCGAACGCATCCAGCGCAAGGTCAAGTCGGCCTTGGTCTACCCGGGCGTGGTCATGTCGGTGGCGGTCATCATCGTGTACATCCTGATGGTGAAGGTCGTGCCTTCCTTCCAGAAGCTGCTCGACGGACAGAAGACCCAGATGCCTCCGCTGACGCAGTTCGTCGTCGGCATCTCCAAGATGCTCACGGAATACTGGTGGGCGACGCCGGTGGTCATCTTCGGGATCTACTTCGGCCTCAAGACCTGGCTCTCGTCCGAGAAGGGCAAGGAGATCTTCGACCGGATGATCTTCCGGCTGCCCAAGGTCGGCGCTTTCGTGCAGATCGTCTCGGTGTCCCGCTTCGCGCGCACGTTCGGAACCCTGATGGCCTCGGGCGTGCCGATCCTTCAGTCTATCTCGATCACCCGGGACACCCTCGACAACGTCGTCATCGCGAAGTCGCTCGAGCGCGTGCACGACCGGGTCCGCGACGGTGAGCCGCTGTCGGTGCCGCTTGAGCAGTCCGGCGTGTTCCCGCAGATGGTCACTTCGATGATCCAGGTGGGCGAAGAGACCGGCCAGCTCCCGGAGATGCTCAATCGCGTGGCGGACATCTACGACGAAGAGGTGGACAATGCCGTCACGGCCCTGACTTCGATCATCGAGCCGGTGCTGATCGTCTTCCTGGCCGTCGTGGTCGGCACGATCGTGCTCGCCATGTTCTTGCCGCTCATCGCGCTGATCTCCAAGATGACGGGCGGCTGAGCGAGACGTAGCCGCCAAGACTAAGCCCGGTACCGTAAGGTGCCGGGCTTTTTCATGCGGTGAAGCGGCGCATTACCCAAAAAAGGAGGCGGCTTGCATACCCCTATGCAAGCCGCCTGTTTTTTACTGCTTTATCTTACTTACCCCATTGTCCCGTAGGACAAATTTATAGATGTAACCGTGCATTAAATCTCGGTCCGCACAAGCCTCAACTTCAGCTTTCTGTGAAATTGACCTAAGTTACTACCCCTTAGGGTTTTAAAATTGGGTGCAGGGGTAGGATTTGAACCTACGACCTTCAGGTTATGAGCCTGACGAGCTAACCGGGCTGCTCCACCCTGCAATCAGTGGAAAGATGAGGAGAAGGGCACGTCGTCCTGCTCGCAAGCCATTTCTTGGGGGACTTTGAGCCCGGCCCTGTGACGCGTCGCTGGCCTGGCCTCCAGGGGCCTTGGCGTCTCGTCCAAGGTGTTCGAGGCCGGTTCGCCGCCGAAGGTGTGGGCGACTCTGGCTTAGCCCGTGCAGGCCACAGCGGGCGCGGGACCGGTGTGCTGGGCGTTATTGCTA
>JBDKKH010000021.1:0-2919 GCA_039796215.1 Verrucomicrobiota bacterium | reverse complement strand
CGCCGCCATCAAGGACGTGCACGCCGGCAAGTACGGCAAGGTGAAGGTCTCGCGCGCCATCTGCTACAAGCGCCGCAAGTCGATCGGCCCGGCCAAGAAGAACGCGATCCCCTCCGAGATCGACTATGACCTCTGGCACGGCCCGGCCGACCTCCAGGAATCCATCCGCGGCAACCAGACCGACAAGGTCCAGCAGTCCTCCAGCTTCGGCGCGGTGCACTATGACTGGCACTGGTTCTGGAACTACGGCGGCGGCGACCTCTGCAACCAGGCCATCCACGAGATCGACATCGCCCGCTGGTTCCTCGGCACGCACGAGGTCTCCCCGGAAGTCGTCTCCGTCGGCGGCCGTTTCGGCTACGTCGACTGCGGCGAGACCCCGAACACCTTCATCTCCATCCACAACTACGCCGCCGCGCCGCTCATCACCGAGGTCTACGGCCTCACCGCCGACGGCAAGATCAACGGCCCTTCGAACACCTACGGCCAGTTCGCCGAACTCAACAAGGCCAAGGGCGCCAAGTCTCCCGAGATCGGCATCATCGTCGAGTGCGAGAACGCCACCATCGTGGTGCCGGACTACAACTCCGCGCAGGTCTATGACAAGGAAGGCAAGTTCGTGAAGTCGTACGGCAAGACCGTCGAGAACGTCGACCTCAGCGGCGGCGCCTCCGGCCACCACGCCAACTGGGTCGAATGCGTCCGCAAGGGCTCCTCGGCCGACATCCATGCGCCCCTGCGCGAATGCCACGTCTCCACCGCGCTCGTCCACTCCGCCAACATCTCCTTCCGCCTCGGCGCGAAGAAGACCGCCGGCGAGATCAAGGACGCCCTCAAGGCGAGCTCCGGCCTGGCCGAAGCCTTCGGCCGGATGGCCGAGCACCTCGGCCGCAACGGCGTGAACCTCGACGAGACCAAGGCCGTCCTCGGCGTCCCGCTGACGCAGGACACCCAGACCGAACTCTTCACCGGCGCCAACGCCGAAGCCGCCAACCGCGACCTCGTGGCCAAGCGCGCCGGCCGCAAGGGCTTCGAGATCCCCACCACGTTCTGAACCCTTCCGGAAAAAGCGGAGCGGCCCCCGCCGCTCCGCTTTTTTCATCTCCAAACCAAACCACGCACCCCATGAAAAACACCTCGCAGACCCTCGCTTTCGCGACGGCCGCCGTCCTGCTCGCCGCCTGCGCCAACGTCGGCCAGAACCCGGGCGCCAAAACCGCCAAGGGCGAGAAGCCGGCCTCGCAGAAAGTCGAACTCTTCAACCGTCGTGACCTGACCGGACTCAAGCCGCTCGGCGGCACGGCCCCCTTCGTCGTCAGCCCGGCCGGCACCCTCGTCGGCACCGCGGTCGCCAACACGCCGAACACCTTCCTCGCGACGGAAGGCACCTACGCGAACTTCGTCCTGGAATACGACTTCAAGCACGACGCCGCGCTGAACTCGGGCGTCCAGTTCCGCAGCCGCGCCGAAGTGAAGGAGGCCGCCCCGGCGGTCGATGGCAAGCCGGCCCAGAAAGCCTCGACGCGCGTCCATGGCTACCAGTGCGAGATCGACGCCAGCCCGCGGATGTGGTCCGCCGGCCTCTACGAAGAAGGCATGCGCAAGTGGATCTTCCCCGGAATCGGCGGAGGCGACGCAGCGGCGTTCACGAAGCAGGGCCAGGAAATCACCAAGGTCGGCGCGTGGAACCACGTCAAGGTGGAGGCCAACGGCAATCGCATCCGCACCTGGCTCAACGGCGCGCCCCGCGTCGACGTGCGCGACGACGGCTTCACCGACGGCTTCATCGCCTTCCAGGTCCACGGCATCGGCAAGGACGTCGCCCACGCCGGCACCAAGGTCGAGTGGCGCAACATCACCCTCACCAAGATCCCCGACAACACCTTGAGCCCGTCCGAGAAGGCCGACGGCTGGAAGCTGCTCTTCGACGGACGCACCAACAAGGGCTGGCGCTCCGCCAAGGGCCCGGCCTTCCCCCAGGCAGGCTGGTCCGTCGAGGAAGGCACCCTGCGCACCGCCAAAGGTGACGGCAAGGAATCCGCCAACGCCGGTGACATCATCACCGTCGCGCGCTTCAAGGAGTTCGAGGTCTCGGTCGACTTCCGCCTGACCGCGGGCGCCAACAGCGGACTGAAGTACTTCGTCCAGCCCAACCTCAACCAGGGCGCCGGCTCGGCCTTCGGCCTGGAGTTCCAGATGCTCGACGACGCCCTCCACCCCGACGCCAAGCTGGGCCGCGACGGCAACCGCACGGTGTCCTCGCTCTACGACCTCAAGACGGCCTCCAAGGACAAGCGCCCCAACCCCATCGGCCAATGGAACAACGCCTACGTCATCGCCAAGGGCACCAAGGTCGAACACTGGCTCAACGGACGCCTCGTGGTCGCCTACGACCGCGGCACCGCTGAGTTCCGCGACCTGGTCGCGAAGTCCAAGTACGCCGACCCGAAGTACGGCAAGAACTTCGGCGAATGGGCCGACGGCCATATCCTCCTGCAGGAACATGGCGACGAAGTCTGGTTCAAGAACATCAAGCTTCGCGACCTCACTCCCAAGCCCGCCGCCAAGGCCATGAGGACGCCCGCCGCCAAACCGGCGAGCGAGCCGGCCAAGAAGGACGCCAAGCCCGCCGCGGCGAAGAAGTAAGCCTTGACCGAGGCTTCCAATCAGGCCGGACGACGCGAGTCGCCCGGCCTGTTTTTTACCCCGGCGCTTACTTCTTACCCAGCTCTTCGCCGCGCTTCCGGGCGGCGAGGAGCGCGGAAGCGACGACCTCGCGGAACTTGCCGGCTTCCAGCGCGTCGAGGCCGGCCTTGGTCGTGCCGCCGGGCGAAGTGACCTGGATGCGCAGGTTCACCGGGGTCTCGCCGGTGGCGGCGAGCAACGCGAGCGAACCGCCGAAAGTCTGCCGCACGAGCA
>JBDKKH010000020.1:0-3985 GCA_039796215.1 Verrucomicrobiota bacterium | reverse complement strand
GCCCCGAAGGCGTACGGCGTCGCCGACAAGGTCAAGGCCTCGCGCTGGCTGGCCCATTACAAGGGCGTGGTGAAGTGCCCGCAGACCGCGAAATTCCGTTTCGTCGGTTCCGGCGACGACTACATCATCGTGCGCTGGGATCGGAAGATCGTCCTCGATTCAGGTTACTACCAGGCCACGACCGGGCCCGACAATATCTACAAGGATTTCGGAGATAAGCGCTATGACGAGACGCACCCCACCGACCCGGGCGCCCGCTCACGGATCCTCTTTCCGGTCCGCTGCGGACCTTGGCTCGAGATGACGGCCGGCAAGGAAGTGCCCGTCGAGTTCGCCTTCGGCGAGATGCCCGGCGGCCATTTCTACGTCATCCTCTGCATCGAGGTCATGGGAACCGACGGAAAAGGCACCGGCCTGAAGCTCCTGCGCTTCACCCCGGGCGAACTCCCGGAAGAAATCAGGGACAGTTCGATGGTCGGGCTGACCGTGGACATGGAAGCCAAAGGCTGGATTTTCCAAGTCATCAAGAGTCCTGGCGCAGGCCTGCGCTAGGCGGGGCAGTTTAGATTTGTAGGCGGGGAGCGTGCCTTCATGATATGAGGCATGTCGGAACCCCATGGAGATGACTCCACCCTGCCCCCTGCCGCTCCTGAGGCGGCGGTGACGGAAGGCTCGGCCCCGGACGCGTCATCGCCCCTGGCTCGTCCGCGCCGCACGCTTTGGCAGCGCGTGGGTGGCGAGGGACTCGCCCTCTCGGTCCTCATCCACATCCTCCTGATCCTGATCGCGGTGGTCTGGGTCGTCTCGACCATCACCGACAACTCCGGCAAGAAAGATCCGAACACCTTCGCGACGGGAGCGGGTGGCGGCAGCGGCGGCCCGACGGCCAAACAGTTCAAGACCAAGACCGTCCCCAAGAACATCAAGTCGCTCGCCAAGGCCAACACTCGTATCACCAGCAAGAACGCCAACTCCACCCTGGCGGTCGCCAGCCTGCCGAGCATGTCCAACCCTTTGCTTTCCGCGGGGGCCGTCGGCGGCGGCAGCTCCAAAGGTTTCGGCGGCGGTTCCGGCGGCGGCATCGGCTCCGGGCGCGGCGCCGGCGTCGGCGGCGGCAAAAACTTCGTCTCCCTCTTCGGCGCCAAGGGCGGCCCCGGCGGCGCCGGACTCATCGGCACCTTCTACGACCTCAAGCAGACGGCGGGCGGTTCGGCGACCAAGATGGCGGACCGTTCCGGCATCCCGCTCTACCGGGCAGCCGTGCGTGAATTCGTCGAACGCGGTTGGAGTCCGTCGAGCTTCAGCCGTTATTACAAGGCCCCGGACGCCCTTGTCGCCGGCCAGCTCTACATCCCGACGGTCGAAGCCCAGGCGGCGCCGAAGGCCTACGGCGTGGAGAAAAGAGTCAAGGAGTCCCGCTGGGTGGTGCACTACAAGGCCACCGTCGAAATCCCTTCCGACCTGCCTTTCCGCTTCGTCGGATCCGGCGACGATTGGCTCATCGTCCGCTGGAACCGTAAGGTCGCCCTGGACGATGGCTACGAAAGCTTCACCGTGTCCAAAGACGCGAAGACCGGAGCCGTCTTCTATAAAGACTTCGGTCAGAAGCAGGACGACGAGTATAAGCTCTCCGCCCGACCCCTCGGACGCCTCAAGGCCGGCCCGTGGATCAGCGGCCACAAGAAAGGTGACTCCGTCGAGATCGAGGTGCTGATGGGCGAGACCCCGGGTGGTCTCTTCGACGTCTACCTGACCGTCGAGGCCGCGAAGTCCGGGGACCGCACGAACAACACGTTCGTCGGCGAAGGCAAACTGAAGCTCTTCCGTTGTAATACCGACCCCTTGCCGGACGAGCTGACGAAGCCCGACGCCAAGCACGGTCTCAACATCGACATGGAAGCCAACGGCTGGATCTTCAAGGCGAAGCGACAGACCGGCCCCGGGGTCAGCCGCTGACCCGGTCAGCGTCCGAAGTAGAACGTCGCGCAGTTACCGCCGAAGAGCGCCGCGCGCTCCGCGGGCGTGCACTGCCGCGCATAGTCGTCGACGAGTTCAAACGCCTGTCGGTAATCGCCCGCCAGCAGGCAGACCGGCCAGTCGGACCCATACATCAGACGGGACACGCCGAAGGCCTCGAAGACCGTGTCGAGGTAGGGTCGGAACTGCTCGGCGCGCCAGGCGCGGTGGTCTGCCTCGGTGATCATCCCCGAGACCTTGCAGTGCACGTTCGGCAGCCGGGCCAGGCGGCGGAGATCGGTCCGCCAGGGTTCGAGACGCCCGTCCTTCACGTTCGGCTTCGCCACGTGATCGAGGACGAAGGCCTGCTCCGGAAAAGCCTCCGCGAGACGGATCGCCGCCGGCAGCTGCCGCGGATAGATCAGGATGTCGTACGTCAGCCCGTGCGCGCGGAGCTGGGAGATGCCGCGCTGGAAATCGCGGCCGAGCATGAAGTCATCGTCCGGTTCGTCCTGCACGACGTGACGGACGCCGACGAACTTCGGGTGGGCGGCCAGCCGCACGAGGTCCTCCTCGACGCGATCCGAGCGGAGGTCGACCCATCCCACGACGCCCTTCACATTCGCATGACGGTCGGCGAGGCCCAGGAGCCAGTCGGATTCGCCGACGACCTGGCGCGCCTGCACCGCGATCGAGCCCTCGAAGCCGAGGGGCGCCTTCAGCGCCGCGAGGTCGTCGGGCAGCCAGCTGCGGTGGAGCGGGGAGCCCGGCGGGATCCACGGGTATTGCGCCGCGTCGTAAGACCAGAAGTGCTGGTGGGCGTCGAGGCGCATGCGGAGGTCAGACCACGTCGACGATCGCCTTGATCACGCCGGACTCCGGCTTCAGCCAGGTCGGGAAGGTCGCGATCAGGTCATCGAACTTCGCGTGGTGGGTGATCCAGGGCTTCGTGTCGATCACGCCGTCCTCGATCAGCCGGATGATGCGGGCGAAGTCCTTCGAGAGGGCGTTGCGGCTGGCCATGATGGTCAGCTCGCGGCGGTGCAGGTGCGGGGCGTGCGGGAAGGTCAGCTCCTGCTGGGTGATGCCCACGTAGACCACGCGGGCGGCGAAGGCCGCATACTGGAAGCAGGCGACCATCGACTTGTTGCTGCCCGTGGCGTCGATGACCACGTCGGCCAGCTGGCCGCCGGTGAGCGCGGCCAGCGCGGCGACTTCGGAGCCGTCGCCCTTGGCCAGGATGACGCCGTCGACCTTCATCACGTCGGTGCAGAACCTCAGCCGCTCCGCGTTCATGTCCATCACCACGCACTTCGCCCCGGAGACTTTGACGAACTCGACGGCCGAGAGGCCGATCGGGCCCGAGCCGATGACGAGGACGGTCTCGCCGGCCTTGGGCGCGGCGCGGTCGACGGCATGGCAGCCGATGGCGAGGGTCTCGACGAGCGCGAGCTGGTCGTAGGAGAGCTTCGTCGACACGTGCAGCTTGCGGGCGGGCAGGAGAAACTTCTCGGCCATGCCGCCGTCGCACATCACGCCGAGGGTCTTATGGTTCTCGCAGCAGTTGGTGAAGCCGCGGCGGCAGCTGTAGCACGTCTGGCAGTTGATGTACGGCTCGACCGAGCAATGGTCGCCCGGCTTCACGTCCGTCACGCCCGGACCGACCGCGAGGACCTCGACGCCGAGCTCGTGGCCGGGGACGCGCGGGTAGGAGTAGAACGGCATCTTGCCGAGATAACCTCCGTAGTCGGTGCCGCAGATGCCGATGCGATGGACGCGGACGACGGCTTCGCCGGCGGCGGGGGCGGGCGGCTCCGGGAGGTCGATCCGCGTGAACTGGCCGGGCTGGTCGAGACGGATGGCCTTCATCGGCTCAATTGTTCTCCTTCAGGCCTTCGAGGTGGCCGAGGTTCTTCACCGGAGCGAAGATCGCCTGGACTTCCGCGAGCAGCTGCTGGTCGATCGGTTCCGCGGCCCACTTGGCCCAGTTGCGGATGTTCGTCGGATTCGCGCTGCCCGAGACCGTCGT
>JBDKKH010000019.1:0-5597 GCA_039796215.1 Verrucomicrobiota bacterium | reverse complement strand
CATTTCGGGTGGCAGGTGGCAGCCTCAGGTGACGGGTGGCGGGATGAGCCGCATCCGTTCGCCGCAGGGCGAACCATGGTAGGGGCACGATTCATCGTGCACTCCTGCTAGGAGGGCGCGGCGTAGCCATGCCCCTACCCTCGGCCACCATTCGGCGGCCGCTATGTCGTGACGCGGTCCCGACCCTACCCATTAAAGGTTTTGGCGGTTGGGAACTCAAAGTGAGGGCCCTGCCTCTAATCCATTCAGTCCTCCACTCAGCCCTCTACGCAGTCCTCAACTCAGTTCTCCGTGCGTGTGGCCCCCATGCCCACGTGTCACCGTGCCAGCATGTCCCCTCGCTTGGTCGCGTCAGCGCCCGAGCGCCGCTTTCACCAGCTGATCGGCGGTGGCGCCGGCGCCGAGCTTGGCCAGCGCGGCGCGCACGCCCTTGTCGGCGTCCGGAGCCTTGAAACCGAGCGCGATGAGGGCGGCGACGGCGTCGGTGGCCGGCGTGGGCTGGGCGGCGACGATCGTCGCGGCGGCCGCAGGCGTGGCGCCGGGGCCTTCGAGGCCGACCTTGTCCCTGAGCTCCATGACGAGGCGCTCGGCGGTCTTCTTGCCGACGCCGGGACATTGCGAAAGCAGGGCGACGTCGCCCCGGATGATGGCGTCGCGCAGGATCGGCAACGCGAGGCGGCTGAGGATGTTCAGCGCCATCTTGGGGCCGACGCCCGAGACCTTCTCGACGAGCAGCTTGAAGAACTCGCGCTCCTCGGCGACGGCGAAGCCGTACAGGGCCTGCCCGTCTTCACGGAAAACGTGGTGGACGAGCAGGAAGACCTCCGCGCCGAGCTTGGGCAGTCGCTCCGCCGTGGTGACGGGGACGTTGACCTCGTAACCCACGCCCGACGACTCGATGACGACGCGCAGGACGCCGGCTTCGATGAGCTTGCCGCGGAGGGAGACGATCATAAGGCGATTGAAGGGGAAGCGGCGGGGGAGTCAGGCCCGAATCTCGATGATGAAACCCTTGAGATAACGGCTCTCCGGGAAGTTCAGCAGCACCGGGTGGTCGGCCGGCTGCGAGGTGCGCTCCAGGATGACGGCCTCGCGGCGGGCGTCCGAGGCGGCGGCTTCGATGACCTCGAGGTACATCTCCTCCGTGACGCGGTGGGAGCAGGAGTAAGTGGCGAGGATGCCGCCCGGGGCGAGCAGGCGGAGCGCGCGCAGGTTCAGTTCCTTGTAGCCGCGGAGCGCGCCGTCGACGGCGTCCTTGCTGCGGGCGAAGGGCGGCGGATCGAGGATGATGAGGTCGAACGAGGCCTCGCGGTGCTCGGTAAACCAGTCGAAGACGTTGGCGACCTCGAACGAAGCGGCGAGGCCGTTGCGCTCGGCGGCCGAACGGGCGGCGGCGATGGCGTCTTCGGACTGGTCTAGGCCGAGCACGCTGGCCGCGCCGGCCTTGGCGCAGGCGAGGCCGAAGCCGCCCTGGTTGCAGAAGGCGTCGAGCACGCGGCGGCCCTTGGCGAGCTTGGCGACGTTCTGATGCTGGTCGAGCTGGTCGAGGTAGGTGCCGGTCTTCTGACCGCCCATGAGGTCGATGAGCACCTGCACGCCCCCGACTTCCATCCACGAGGGCTCGAGCGGCTTGCCCGAGACCGTGCGGATCTCCTGACGCAGGCCCTCGAGCTTACGCGTGGCGGCGTCGTTGCGGAGGACGATCTCCCGCGGCTTCAGCAGGCGCTGCAGGACGTCGATGATCGTGGCCAGACGGCGGTCCATCCCGCAGGTCAGGGCCTGGATCGTGATCAGGTCGTCATAGCGGTCGACCACCAGGCCCGGCAGGCTGTCGGCCTCGGACCAGATGAGCCGGCCGACGGGCTTGCCGCCGCGACGGTGGACGGAGGCCGTGACGAGCTCTTCGAGCAACGGACCGTCGAGCGTGATGGGGCGACGGGAGTAGCGGCGCCAGGCGATCTGCGACTTGCCGTTCCAGAGGCCGGCGCCGAGGCAGCGGCCCTTGAGGTCGGTCAGTTCGACGCAGTCGCCGTCGACGGGCGGCTCGCCGACGAACTCGACTTCGCCGAGGAAGGCCCAGGGGTGACCCCGGAGTGCGCGCACGGGACGTCCGGGGCGGATGCGAATGGCTCTAAGCATGGATCAATTGACGGACCTCAGCTTCGGGAAAGCCCACGCCGCGGTGACCGCGGCGGGGATCCAGGCGGCGACCATCGGAGGCAGCGCGCCGCTCTCGCCGAAAGCGGCGCAGAAGGAAGTGAGGAAGTAGAAGGCGAGGAAAAGGCCGAAGGTCTGGGCGACGCCGACCATCGGATTGATGCGGCCGGGCCGGACCGAGGACGGGATCGCGACGGCGATGACCACGAGGCAGATGGCCGGCGCGGACAGGATCGCGTGGTAGCGCATGACATAGGCCGAGTTGGCGCCGCCGGGGTTGAAGCCGGCCTGGTCGACGATGCGCGAGACCTCGCGCAGGGAGAGCTTGGAGGGCTCCTTGGTGGCGTAGAACATCGCCTCGGGATCGTCGTCGAAGCCCGACGTGGTGAGCTCCTGGAAACGAGGCTGGGCCATGAGCGAGCCGGTGGCCGGTTCAAAACGGAGGTCGCGACCTTCGCGGAAGGTCCAGCGCCAGCCGAGCGGCGTCTTGCGGAATGCGGCGAAGCGCGCGGAGACGCGCCGCACCTCGCGGCCGCGTTCATCGAAGCAATGTACGATGACCTCGAAGGCCTGGCCCGCGGAGAGACCGAGATTGGAGATCAGCCAGAGCCGGCGGGCCTTGGAGTTCTCGAACGAGACCGAAGAAGCCTGACCTTTGGGGATCGCCGAGCCGCCCTTGGCCTTGAGGGCCGCGAACTGGGCCTCCTCCTGCAGGGAGTTCTGCGCCTCCAAGGCGTCCGGCACCAGCACGGCATTGAGCAGGGCAAGCAGGCCCGCCAGCAGGCCGCCGACCACCCACAACGGGGCGGTGAGACGGCCCATGCCGATGCCGGCCGCGCGCGCGGCGGCGATTTCCTGGTTACGGTTCATCGTCGCCAGGACGAAGATGACCGAAATGAGCAAGGAGACCGGGATCAGCAGCGAAAGGTTACGGACGATGCCCAGGAGGAGGTAGGCCACGATCGTCCCCACGGAGGCGTCCAAGGCCAGGAACTCCGGAATCCGGTTATACCCGTCGGACAACAGCATCAGCCCGACAAAGCCCGCCATGGCCAAGGCGAAGACCTTGACCCATTCGGTGACGATGTAGCGGTCCAGGAGACGCACGGGCTTGAATGACACCCGCCCGGACCCCGTCAGCAACCCCAAAGGAAGCCGCGCCATCCCGGGCGACCGAACCTCTCTTGCCCTACCCTGCATGCCTCCCGACCGAGGTTCACCGCGCGCACCGAGCACGACCCCGTCTTTCGCTCCCGTACCCTCCCGACAAGTCCCGGGGGTGCGGAGACAAAGTCAGCCGGAAACGGGCTCCGCTGAGCCTCAGCAGGCGGAAAAAGGGGCGTAATCGGCACTTCGGCCGCTTTTCCCCTTGCCCCCGCCCCCATGAGCCCTTTTGTCCAAACCTCCACCCACCTTACGGCCATGACCCAGCACAACAGTTTCAAGTCCAGCGCCTCCTCCTCCGGAGCGAAGCGTAACGTCCTCAAGCGCTTCGAGCGCGTGGAACTGCTCAAGAAGCGCGGCACCGTCAAGGACCTGAAGCGCGTGACCAAGCTTCCGAAGACCAAGCCTGACGCCTAAGTCCGGGTCTCGCGCCTTTGCGAAAAAACCCACCCGGACTTCCGGGTGGGTTTTTTGCTTTCAGGGGCCCAAACCGACGCTCGCCAGCCCTCCCCTCCTTTCCTCATCCTTACCTTTCGCCCGCCATGGAACACCTCCGGCAGAAATACCGCCCCTTCGAGACTGTCCGCCTCCCGGACCGTCGCTGGCCCGATGCGCGCATCGAGCAGGCGCCCCGCTGGTGTTCGGTCGACCTCCGCGACGGCAACCAAGCCCTGGCGATCCCGATGAACGTGGCGGAGAAGCACGAGCTTTTCCAGACCCTCTGCCGCATCGGCTTCAAGGAGATCGAGATCGGCTTCCCCTCCGCCTCCGACACCGAGTTCGCCTTCACCCGGGAGCTGATCGAGAAGAACCTCATCCCGGAAGACGTCTCCGTCCAGGTGCTCGTCCAGGCGCGCGAGCACCTCATCCGCCGCACGATCGACTCCCTCAAGGGCGCCCGCCGCGCGATCGTCCACCTCTACACGCCGACCAACCCGGCCCAGCGCGAGATCGTCTTCAACCTCTCGAAGGCGCAGGTCCTCGAGATGGCCGTCACCGGCGCGAAGCTGATCCGCGAGCTCACCGACGCCCTCCCGGACACGCAATGGCAGCTGGAGTTCAGCCCGGAGACGTTCGTGCTCACCGAACCCGACTACGCCCTCGAGGTCTGCGAAGCGGTCGCGAAGGCCTGGGGCGCCTCGGCCAAGCGTAAGATCATCCTCAATCTCCCTCTGACCGTCGAAGCCGGCACGCCCAACACGCACGCCGACCAGATCGAGTGGTTCTGCCGCCACCTCAGCGACCGCGAGATGGCCATCGTCTCCCTGCACACGCACAACGACCGCGGGACCGGCGTCGCCGCCACCGAGCTCGGCCTGATGGCCGGCGCCGACCGCGTCGAGGGCACGCTCTTCGGCAACGGCGAGCGCACGGGCAACCTCGATATCGTGACCGTCGCGTTGAACATGTTCTCGCACGGCATCGACCCGAAGCTCGACTTCCGCGACCTCGGCGCGATCCGCGAGGTCTACGAGCGCGTGACCCGCATGAGCGTGCACGACCGCCACCCTTACGGCGGCGACCTCGTCTTCACGGCCTTCTCGGGCTCCCACCAGGACGCCATCAAGAAGGGCATGGATCGCCGCGGCAAGATCGGCCACGACGCCCTCTGGGACGTCCCCTACCTCACGATCGACCCGATGGACATCGGTCGTTCCTATGAGGCCATCATCCGCATCAACTCGCAGAGCGGCAAGGGCGGCGTCGCCTACGTGCTCGATCGCGAGTTCGGCTTCGACCTCCCGAAGCTGATGCATCCGGAAGTCGGCAACCTCATCGGCAAGCACGCCGATAAGCTCAGCAAGGAACTCTCGCCCGCCGAGATCCACGACTGCTTCCGCCAGAATTTCGTCAACGTCGCCTCCCCCCTCGAACTCGTCTCGTTCAGCTCCGCGCCCGTCAACAAGCAGACCGTGCGCTGTGAGGCTGAGGTCCGTCACGACGGCAAGACCCTCACCCTCACCGGTGAAGGCAACGGCCCAATCAGCGCGCTCGTACACGCCCTCGACTCCAAGGGCTGGGCGAACTTCTCCCTCAAGGATTACCGTTCGCATGCTTTGACCGCCGGCTCGGAATCTTCCGCCGCCGCCTACGTCTCCCTCCAGTCCAAGGACGGCCGCACCGTCTGGGGTTGCGGCGTCGACGCCAACATCGAGCTCGCCGGCCTCAAGGCACTCGTCAGCGCGGCCAACCGCCTCGAACGATGACCATCGAGACCATTGCTGCGACCGACATCGAAGCCGAACGCGCTCGCGGCTCGCTGCTGCTCGACGTCC
>JBDKKH010000018.1:0-3071 GCA_039796215.1 Verrucomicrobiota bacterium | reverse complement strand
GGCGGAACTGTTATCGATCACGAGGCAGCCTCGTCTGACGGCTTCCGGGGCGAGGGCGAGGGAGATGGAGCCGCCGGCGCTGAAGACGGCGAAATCCAACCCTTCGAAGGCCTCCGGCTTGGCTTCCTGGACGGTCCATTCCTTGCCGCCGTAGGTGATCTTGGAGCCGGCGGAGCGAGCCGAAGCGAGGGGGCGGAGTTCGGCCACGGGGAAGTTCCGCTTGGCCATGAGCGCCAGCAGTTCTTGACCCACCGCGCCTGTCACGCCCACGATGCCGATGCGATATGCCATGTTCTGAGTACGAGTTAGGGTTGAAGAGGGAGTTGGGCGAACGCCTGCAAAGGCTGGGTCTGCCTTCTGCGGAACATTGCATCGTTGTGTCGATTGACCAGCAAAAACTATGGTTTTTCCAAGGCGACGAGGTCGAGCGCTACACCGTCAGCACCGCCCGGGCGGGCCGCGGCTGCGTCCAAGACTCCTTGCAGACCCCCGATGGCCTGCATCGGGTCTGCGAGAAGGTGGGCGCGGAAGCCCCGGCGGGAATGGTCTTCAAGGCGCGCCAGCCGACCGGGGTGCTCGCCGCCGACTGGCCTAAGCCCGAAGACAATCTGATCACGTCGCGCATCCTGTGGTTGGACGGACTGGAGCCGGGCCACAACCAGGGCCTCGACGCCGAGGGGCGGGTCGTGGATACCCGCCGACGTTTCGTCTACCTGCACGGGACGAACCAGCGGTCGGAGCTGGGACGGCCCAACAGCCACGGCTGCGTGTTGCTGTCGGACGAGGATGTCATCCGTCTTTTCGCGCGCGTCGAAGTCGGCGCCCCGGTCTTGATCCGAGCTTAACGCCCGGCCGGCGCGGCGCCTTCCGGCAGCAGGCCGAGCTGGCCCGCCCACGCCTCGAGCATCGCCTTGACGACCGGGCCGGCCGTCTTGCCGCCCCAGGTGTTGGTATCGAGCTGACCTTCGACCAGGACGGCGAAGGCCACCGTTTGTTTCGGCGACGGGGCGTAGCCGATCATCCAGCCCAGGTGGGCCTTCTGGCCTTTGACGAAATATTCGGCCGTGCCGGTCTTGCCGGCATAGGGCAGGCCCGGGATGCGCGCGCTGCGCGCGGTGCCTTCTTCGACGCAGCGCACCATGCCATCGCGCAGGGCCGCGAGCTGGTCCCGGTTGAGTCCGATCGGCTCGGAGCCGCGGTGCCGGCCATCGCGGGTGACGTCATGGATGATGGACGGAACGGTGCGCGTCTCGCCGCGGGCCAGCGAGGCCGCGACGCAGGCCATGTGCAAGGGCGTCGTCAGGAGATAGCCCTGGCCGATCGAGAAATTGGCGGTGTCGCCGTCCTGCCAGGCGCCGGCCTTGATGCGCAGCTTGTATTCGCGGTCCGGCACGACCAGGCCGCGCGCGGAGACGAAGGGCAGCTCCGTGAGGGGCTGGCCGTCGCCGGCTTCGTGCGAGGGATTGTAGAGCAGGGGTGCGTCGAGTCCGAAGCGACGGGACTCCGCGGCCAGCGCCTCGACGCCCGCCCGCAGGCCGACCTGGTAATTCCAGACGTTGCAGGAGACCGCCAGCATCTTGTCGAGGTTGACGTCGCCGTAGCCGACGGGCTCGTGTTCCGGGAAGTCGCGGTCGCCGACGCGGAAGGATGCCCCGCACTCGAGGATGTCATCCCAGTCGACGACCTTCCGCCGCATGCCGGCGATGGCCGTGATCACTTTGAAGGTCGAGCCCGGCGGATACAGGCCCTGGGTGCTGCGGTTGAGCCACGCACCGCGGCCGTCCACTTCGTCGTAGTCCGCCTGACTGATGCGACCGGCCAGCCGGTTCGGGTCGAAGGAGGGTTGGCTGGCCATGGCCAGGATCTCTCCGGTCCGGGCGTCGAGCATGACCGCCGCGGCCGGCAGGAGCTCGCCCTTAGGGTCTTTGATCTGCGCCAGCGCGCGCTCCGTCGCCAGCTGGATTTCAAAGTCGAGCGAAAGCGTGACGTGGCTCCCTTGCTCGGGTTCGCTGGCTTTCAGCCTGGTCTGATTATAGCCCGACGACGTCTTGGTCCACAGCTCCCAGCCGCTCAGGCCTTTCAGGATGTTGTCGTAGGAGAGTTCGATGCCGGCGGCGCCCGTCTTGCCGGTGTAGCGGAGTTTCTGCATGCTCGCGCTGCGGATCTCCGCCAGGTCCTGGACGTTGGGCGGCAGTTCGTCGGTGTCGCGGACATAGCCGATGACGTGGGCGGCCAGCGGCCCGTGCGGGTACGCGCGGATGGTCTCCGAGTCCAGCCGGATGGGGCCTTCCACCGGGAACTGTTCGATGAAACGCGCCACCGCGCGGGCGCCTTCCTCCGGCGGCGGACTTCCTTCCGACGTCGGGAAAGCCAGGTCGACGATCAGGGGGAAGGGCAAGGCGCGTCGCTCGCGGAGGTGCCGGCGGAGTTCCTCGATGTTGACGCGTCGTTCACCGGATGCGGCGAGGTTCGCGGGACGCGCGGTTTTCGGCCGACGCAGGGGGGCGGTCTCCGTCTGGTCGATGACGAACCAGACCTTGTCCAGCCAGCGTTGCAGCACGTTGACCCGCGCGAGTTCCATGACCCTCTCCGAGTCGATCTGCAGGGCCTGCCGGGCCTTTTCCGCCGCGAGCAGGCGGAGGTATTCGGCTCGGAACTCCTTCTGCATCGCGGCCAGGTCGGCCTTGACGCCCCAGCGGGCGCGGTTGTCCACGAGGATGAAGCCGTTCCGGTCGTAGATCCGTCCGCGGGCCGGCGGGCGCAGGACGATCCGTCGGCTCTGGCTTTCGGATTGCTCCTTGAGGTCGTTGGATTGGATCAGCTGGCGGTACGCCAGGCCGGCGATCACGTAGACGAAGCCGAGGGCGAAGAGGAAGAACACGCCGTAGAGGCGGAGACGGTCCACCGGGGTCGAGGGAAGCACCTTGCTGTCGCCGCGCTCGATCATGGCTGGTCGGACGCGGGCGCCACGCCGAGTCGGTTCATCACGGCATGCTGGGTCGCCGCCACCGGGGCGAGCGCCAGGAATCCGAGCAGGATCGCGAAGGCGAACTGGGTCACGGCGTGGCCGC
>JBDKKH010000017.1:0-2688 GCA_039796215.1 Verrucomicrobiota bacterium | reverse complement strand
GCAACCGAGTGCGGAGAAAACGAGGGCGCGTTTCATCACGGAGTGAAACGGGCCCTACGGCTGCCGCATCAGCTCGCTGGTGGCGGTGAGGTGGATGAGTTCGCGGAGGGCATGGCCCGTGGCTTTCCAATCGGACTGCAGGCGGCGGAGGGTGGGCTGGTCGGCGAAACCGAGCGGGCGGCCGAGGGCGTAGGTGAGGAGCCGATGCGCGAGATTGTGCGCGAGAAGGTTCGGGTGCTGCCCGAGGTAGGCGCGGATGTCGGCGGCGCTGTTGATCGGCTGGCCCCGATACTCGCCCGTGGTGTCGATGGCGGCGCCGTTCGGGTAGGTGCGGCGGAAGCGGCCGATGGGATCGTAGGCTTCGAGGGCGTAGCCGAGGGGATCGATCTTGGCGTGACAGTCGGCGCAGGCCGGCACGGAGCGGTGTTTTTCCAGCTGCTGCCGGATCGTGGTGGCGCCGCGGATGTCGGGCTCGATGGGCGGCACGTCCGGCGGAGGCGGGCTGGGCGGGGTGCCGAAAATTTTTTCCAGCAACCAGACGCCGCGGGTCACGGGCGAGGTCTCCACGCCGTTGGCGGTGACGGTGAGTACGCTGGCCTGGCCGAGCAATCCGCGCCGGGGTGAATCGGCCGGCAGGCGGACGCGTTGCAGGCGGTCGCCGCCGACGGCGGGCAGTTCGTAGAGCCGCGCGAGCCCGGCATTGAGATAGGTGAAGTCGGCATCGACGAGCGCGGTCACGGGTCGGTTGGTGCGGACGAGTTCGGCGACGAAGCGCCAGGTCTCCTCCTTCATCGCGGGCTCCAGCCGGTCGATGTGGTAGGCGGGAAAAGTCTCCTTGGCGGGCGGCATGGTGCCGAGCTTGTTCAAGCCGAGCCACTGCTCGGTGAAGAGGCGCAGAAAACGATCACCGCGCGGCGAATCGAGCAGGCGGTCGGTTTCGCGGAGGATGGATGCGGCATCGAGCGGGCCTTGGGCCGCAAGCGAACGCAGCGATTCATCGGGCGGCCCGGCGGTGAGGAAGTAGGCGAGACGCGTGGCGAGTTGCCGCGACGTGATGGTCTTCGCGTCCGACTCCGGCTCGGTGAGAAACAAAAACTCGGAGGAGCAGAGCAGGGACTTGAAGACCGGTCGTGCGGCGTCGGCGTAGCGGGTCTTGCCATCGAGACGCTCTTGCACGGCGCTCACATAAGGGGCGAGGTCGTCCCGGCTCACCTCGCGGCGAAACAGGCGGCTGGCGAGGCGCTGCAGCTCGGTTTGGAGACGGGCGGGCTCGATTTGTTTTTCATCGGGCGCGATGGTGGCAAACAGCAGCGACCGGACGGGATGCGGCTGGTCGTCGCGCAGCGGGCCGGTGACCTGCCAGTAGCGCAGGCGGATTTCGGGGCCTTGGTAGAGGTGCTGGTAGAGTTGGTCGCGCTCGCCGCGCAGGGCGAGATTCTCCCAGACGTGCTGTTCGATCTCCGGCACACTGGAGTCGTATTTATAGAGCTTTCTGGAGATGAAATTGCTGCGAGTGCCCTTGGGCGGACCGTCGATCCATGAGAGGTAAGGCTGGGTGCCGCGATCCAGCCAGATGCGGGCGCGCACGGTCGTGTAGCGACCATCCGGCAGCTCGATGGCGTGAACGATGTTCGGCGGGACGAGCCGCCAGCTGTTGCCTCCCACTTTCATCCCCTCGTCTTGCCGGCCGATGCCGAGCTGCATCGGCTGCGACTCGTCATAGTAGTTCTTTGGGTCTTGGTAAGCACGCTCCCCTGCCAGCATGAGATCCTTGCCATACGGGTGATGCCGATTCGCGGCGGTGACCTCGGCTTCGATCTCATACCAACCGGAATGCGGCACACCCGCGGTGCCCAGGTGAGCGAGGAAGAGTTTGCCGTCGTAGATGAGTTCCCGGTTTCGCAAGCCTTGGCTAAGGTGGATGTAGGCGGGGCCGTTCGCTTTCTCGGCACTGATGACGCCCATCCCGAAGGCTTGCTGGGTGGTGCGTGAGAGGCCGGCTCCGGCGTCCGGGTTGTCCCGCCATTGCCGGGCCGCGGGTTTGCCGTTCACCTCCGCGAGGTCGTAAGCGTGATCGAGCACCGCATCGGCGGCCTGGAGATACTGCTCCAGATGATGCCGCGAGGTGCGCAACGCGGAACCGATATTACGAAACCCTTCGAGCTCCTCATCGCCCGGAAAGCGGCTGGTGGGGTCGAAGTCGCCGGCGAACCCGAAGAGGTCCTGCATCGTGTGCAAATATTCCGCGCGGCTGAGGCGGCGGTGCACCACCCGCCCGCCCCGGGACCGCGCGGCGGCATGCGCCTCGGTGAGTTGCCCCTCGATCCACGCGAGCAGGGCGCGGCGCTCCTCGTCGGTCGGTTGCGGTTTCTTCGCCGGCGGCATCTCGCCGAGCTGGAGTTGGTGCATCACCTCCTGCCAGCGCTCCGCGATGGCGAGGTCCGTGCCGATCTGGAAAGGCAGGTCGTCCAGCCGGCGGTCGCCCTTGCGCTCGACGTCGTCGTGGCAGTTGAGGCAGTAGCGGTCGAGGAACGCCTGCGCTTTTGCCGCCGCCAGGTCGGCGGCGGCGAGAGCGCCAGGGAGGCAGAGTCCGACGATGCCGGCCAGCAACGGTGTCCGCATTTTAGGTGAGCAGTTGGTTCAGGTTGCCGTTGCTCGTGCCGAAACGGTCGCGCTCGACGCCCATCT
>JBDKKH010000016.1:0-3604 GCA_039796215.1 Verrucomicrobiota bacterium | reverse complement strand
AGGTCGCCGAGGCCCGTCCCCGCGCCCGACAGGGCCGCCCAGCCGCCGACGCCGATGAGCGCGGCCATGAAGCCTTGGGCGTTGAGTTCGAGGAGCGGCAGGTAGAGCGCCGTGAGGCTCGCGGTCTTCACCACGTTGCCGGCGAGGCTGCGCACGAGGCGCGTGAAGATCCCCGCATTGGTGTCCTCGCGCGCGAAGCCCTGGGTCACGCGGATGCCTTGGACCGTCTCGGCGAGCGCCGATGTCACGCGGGAGAAGGTCTCCTGCTGGACGCGCGAGGCGTGCAGGATCTTGCCTCGGAAGAAACCGTGGACGAAGAGCAGGCACGGCACGATGGCCAGCAGCACCAGGAAAAGCCGCGGGTTGGCCCACCACATCAGCGCGGCGGCGACGGCCATCTGGCCGAGGGAGACGAAGGTGATGAAGAAGTTGTTCTGGATGCCGTTGCGCATCGCCTCGATGTCCGAGACCATGCGGCTGATCAGGCTGCCGTGCCGGCGGGCCTGGAAGAAGGACAGCGGCTGCGTGAGCAGGTGGGCCATCAGCCGGTCGCGCAGGTCGCGCAGGACGTTCTCGCCGATCTGATGGGCCAGCCGGACGCGCCAATAGAGCACCACGTCGGCCAGCACGAACAGGAGGCCGAACAAGGCCAGGTCGCGCAGGGTCGCCATCCCGTCGCCCGCCGCCACCGGACCGCGGATGATCGCGCCGACGAACCAAGCCAATCCGGGCAGGGCGATGGCCCGGAAGACGCAGAGGGCGAGCAGGGTGTTCCGCATCCGACGATGCGGTCCGGTGAACGCGAGCAGGCGGGCGATCGTCGACCAGCGCAACGGCAGGCGATCCGGCTCCTCCTCATCGGGGCGGAGCCGGCGGACCGCGATCTCGAGGCGTGGCTGGCTCATGCGACGTCGTTCTCCGATTGGACGAGGATGGCCCGTCGATAATGCCCTTCCTGGGCCATGAGTTCGTCGTGCGTGCCGACCTGCGCAAGCCTGCCGTGCTCGAGCACCAGGATCTGGTCCGCGCGGCGGAGGGTGCTGAGGCGATGCGCCACGATGAAGGTCGTGCGTCCGACCATGGCCGCTTCCATCGCGGCGAGCATCTCTTTCTCCGTCTCGGGATCGATGGCCGAAGTCGGGTCGTCGAGCAGCAGCACCGTGGGTTCGAGCAGCAAAGCCCGGGCGATGGCGATGCGCTGGCGCTGCCCGCCGGAGAGGTTGACGCCGCCTTCGCCGAGGAACGTCTCGTAGCCTTCGGGCAGGGCGACGATGAACTCGTGGGCGCCGGCGATGCGGGCGGCCCGCTCGATGCGCTCCTGCGAGGCGGCCGGATGGCCGAAGGCGATGTTGGCCGCGATCGTGTTCGAGAAGAGGAAGTTCTCCTGGAAGACCATCCCCACCTGGCGGCGGAGCTCAGGCAGGGGCAGGGCGCGCAGGTCGTGTCCGTCCAGCGTGACACGGCCCGAGCGGGGGTCGTAGAAACGGGGGATCAGGGAGAGCAGGGCGGACTTGCCCGCGCCCGTGGCGCCGGCGATGGCGATGCGCTGGCCGGGTTCCGCGACGAAGGACAGGCCGCGCAGCACCGTGGCGTTCTCCTGATACTCGAAGCTCACGTCCTCGAAGGCCACGCGGCCGAGGAAACGGCCGGGCGAGGCGGCCTCGGGCGCGGAGGCCACGCCGGGGTCGGTGTCCAGGATCTCGAAGATCCGTCTGGCGCCGGCCAGCGAGACCTGCGCGTTGTCGACCACGGCGGCGAGGGTCGTCACCTGCGCGGAGAACTGCTGGAGCAGACCGGCGAAGGCGACGAGGCCGGCGCCCAGCGGGAGCTCGCCGCGGGCCACCATCCAGCCGCCGTACCCGATGAGGATGGCGACGGAGAGGCGGTTCAGGCCGTCGATGACCGGCCAGAAGAGGGCGATCTCGCCGAAGACCTTCTGCTTCTGGACGCGGATGGCCTCGCTCCAGGCCGCGAAGCGCGACTGGACGCGGGCTTCGAGCGCGAAGCCTTTGACCACCTGGATGCCTTGCACGTTCTCGGAAAAGCCGAGCACCATGCGGTCCATCAGCTCGCGGTTCTCCTCGTAGGCCGGGCGGACCTTGCGCGAGAACCGGACGGCGAACCAGAGCTGGAACGGCAGCACCGCCAGGCAGGCGAGCGTCAGCCGCCAGTCGGTGCGCAGCATGTAGACGGCGCAGGCCGCCAGGGTGACGGTGATGATGGCCAGCTGCAGCACGACCCCTTCGATGAAGAGCCGGATGGCGTGGGCGTCCGCCGTGACGCGGTTGATGATGGAGCCGCTCCCGTTGGCGTCGAAGAAACGGAAACTCAGCTGCTGGAGCTTGGCGAACACCTGCGAGCGGAGGTTGACCACGATGCGTCCGTGGAGGAAGCGGACGGAGACGAGTCCGAAGACGAAGGAGAGCGTCGCGCGCAGGAGGGCGGCGACGAGGATGCCGAGGCCGAGCCAGACGAACACCGCGCGGTCGGAGGCCCCGGCGGGCACGAAGAACGGCAAGGCGGGCGCCGGGACGGAGCGGTCCGCGCAGTGGCGGACGAAATCGATGCCGACGCCCACCTGGGCGATCACGGCGATGGTCAGGAAGACGATGGTCAGCTGCAGGACCAGCAGCTGCAGGCAGTCGGAACGATACGACCACGTGATGCGCAGCAGGCGCCTCAGCGTGTCTTCACGGCCGGCGGGCGAGGCGGTTGCGACGGACATGCGCGGCGGGGCGCCGGCGGGCTCAGCGGATCATCTGGCCTTCGCGCGATGCCTTCCGGCGGAACTCGGCGAGGATGCGGGCGGTGACGGGTCCCGGCTTGCCGGAGCCGATCTTGCGGGCGTCGACTTCGATGACCGGGATGACTTCCGCCGCGGTGCCGGTGAGGAAGCACTCGTCGGCGTTCCAGACGTCGTAGCGGGTGATGTTCGTCTCGACGACGGGGATGCCCAGCGCCGCGGCCACTTCCATGGCGACCTGGCGGGTGATGCCGACCAGGGCGCCGGCGTGCGAGGCCGGGGTGATGAGACGGCCTTTATGGATGAGGAAGACGTTGTCGCCGGTGCACTCCGCGACGTACCCCTGCTCGTTGAGCATGAGGCATTCGTGGAAGCCGTGCTGCTGGGCTTCCATCTTGGCCATGATGTTGTTCAGGTAATTGAGGGACTTGATCATCGGCGGCAGGGCGGCCGGGCTGATGCGACGGGTCGGCGCGGTGATGATGCGCATGCCGGTCGTGTAGAGTTCCTCGGGGTAGAGCTTGATGCTGTCAGCGATGCAGATGATGGACGGCTTGGGGCAGTTCTTGGGCGAGAGACCGAGGTCGCCGAAGCCGCGCGAGACGACGAGGCGGATATAGCCGTCCGTCAGGTTGTTGCGGCGGCAGGACTCGCAGACGATCTCCGCGATCTCCTGGCGGGACCAGGGCATGTCGAGGCAGAGGGCCTTGGCCGACATCTCCAGGCGCTCCAGGTGCTCGTCGAGGCGGAAGACGCAGCCTTGGTAGAGGCGGATGCCTTCGAAGATGCCGTCTCCGTAGAGGAAACCGTGGTCGAAAACGGAGATCTTGGCCTCGGCCTTGGGGTAGAACTTTCCGTCGA
>JBDKKH010000015.1:0-2836 GCA_039796215.1 Verrucomicrobiota bacterium | reverse complement strand
ATCGCCTTCGCGCGCTGGGTTCTGCTGGCCAACCGCCATGTCCGGACGCTCGGCGCCGAAGGCCTCACCCAGACGCCGTGGAAAGCGACCGGCTTTTTCTTCGTGCCTGTCGTCAACCTGTTCCTGCCTTATCGCGGCATGCGCGAGCTCTGGCAGGCCAGTCACCATCCTTCCGGATGGAAGGAGAGCTCGGTGCCCGTCTTGCTCCCGGTCTGGTGGGGTTTCTGGCTGGTGACGAATCTCTTCGGCCGGATCGGCAAGTTCATGAACGACAAGATGGACGACCTTCCCTCCGGCATCCTCGCCACGCAGGTGCAATTGGCGCAGAACACGCTGATGATCGTCCTAGGCGTATTAGCCTGCCTCGTGGTCACGCGTATCACCGCCGCGCAGCTCCGGGCCGCCGGCCAGGCGGAAGCGGAGAGACCCCCGGAGTAGCCTGTGCCGCCCGAGCGACGTCAGGCAGGTCGGGAAATCCTCAGGCCAGTCCGTTCTCGCGGAGCCAGGCGCCCATGAGCTGGAAGGCCTTGGCGCGGTGGCTGATGGCGTCTTTCTTCGCGGGGCTGAGCTCGCCGAAGGTGCGTTCCTCGTTGGCCGGGACGAACAGCGAATCGTAGCCGAAGCCGCCGGTGCCGACTTCCTCCTGGAGGATCTTGCCCCAGCACTGCCCGACGAACTTGCCGACTTCCTGGTTGGGCCCGAGGAGGATCAGGTGGCACTCGAAACGGGCGCCGCGCTTGTGGGGCGGGGCCTTCTTCATCGCTTCGAGGAGCTTCGCGCGGTTCTGCGCGTCGGTCGCGCCGACGCCGGCGTAGACCGCGGAGTCGACCCCGGGTCCGCCTTGGAGCGCGTCGCAGCACAGGCCGCTGTCATCGGCGAGCACCCAGGCCCTGCGCGGCGCGATGGCGCGGACGGCTTCGGCCTTGAGCCGGCAATTGCCGTTGAAGGTCCCGCTGAGCTCCTCGACGTACGGCATGCCGCCGAGGTCTTTGGCCGAACGTACGCGGACATCGAGCCGGGCCTTCGCGAACATGCGGCCGAATTCCTCCGCCTTATGCGCGTTGCCCGTCGCTAGAAAGATTTCCATGGCGGGAATGTGAGTGGGAGGAAGGGGAGGTTGCGAGTATCGAGTATGGAGTATCGAGTATAGGGGGAGGCAGTCGCTTCAGGTGGCGGGTGGCGGCCGCGGGTGGCAGGTGGCGGGAACGCATTTTCAGGTCTCAGGTCTCGGCCATCGGGTATCAGGTGCGGGTCTTCGGGTTCGGGTGCAGGCGTCGAGATCATCGCCCGCCACCCGTCACCTGGGGCCGCCACCTGCCACCCGGGAATGATTATTCTCTATGTCTTTCCTACCCCTACCCCCCCCCCTATCCCTTCGCTATTGTTTCCGCCCCCATCCTCCGCCAAGGTGACGTCCCTTGGCAGCCATCGGCCTCATCGGTCGTCTGTCATCCGCCATCTGCCATCTTCCGCTCACCTTGTCCCTCCGCTGCCTCATCACCGCTGGTCCGACTCGCGAGTTCTTCGATCCGGTCCGCTTCATCAGCAACCCCTCGACGGGCAAGATGGGCTTCGCCTTGGCGGCCGCGGCGCGCCAGGCAGGCTGGACGGTCGACCTCGTCGCCGGTCCGGTGGCGCTCCCCGAGCCGGAAGGCGTGATGGTCTACCCTGTCGTCACCGCCGCGGAGATGCACCGCCAGGCCGACGCCTTGTTCGGGCCTTGCGACGTGCTCATCATGACCGCCGCGGTCAGCGATTGGCGGCCGAAGACGACCGAGGCGCAGAAGCTGAAGAAGGACGGACAAGGCCTGACCATCGAACTCGAGCCGGTGCCCGACATCGTCACGGCCTTGGCCGAGGAACGACGCACCGACCAGTTCCTCGTGGGTTTCGCCGCCGAGACGGAAAACGTCGAGGCCAACGCCTTGGACAAGCTCGAGCGCAAGGGGCTCGACCTCATCGCCGCCAATTCGGTCGCAGGGCCGGCGGGGGCTTTCGGCGCCGACGAGAACAAACTCATCCTGCTCGGTCGTGACGGCTTCCGCGAAGTCCTGGGTCCGGCCTCCAAGGCCGAGGTCGCCCGCGGGCTCATCGCCGTCATCGCCCGCCTCGTCGCGGCCCGCTCCTCCTGATCATGGCCCGTCGTCGCTTCAGCCCCCTCGACCGTGTGCTGGGTCGCATCGACGACCTCGACGCGCAGAATCTCGCGATCCTCGCCCGCCGCCTCGAACGCGAGCGCGATCTGATGGAGACGGTGCTGGATACCTTGCGCGAAGGGGTGCTGGTGCTTTCGGCCGACGGCGCGATCGATTACGCCAACGCTTCGGCGGTGCGGCTGCTCGGCGTCAGTCCGGCCGCCGTCACCGGCGCCGAACTGCGCCGGGTCTCGCCGGATATCGCGCAGGCCCTGGAGATGCCCGAGACGGTCGGCGCCCTGACGCGCGAGCTGGAGGTGCGCTACCCCGAGCCGCGTCTCCTGACGCTGCATCTGGCGCGGGTCGGCGACCAGCTCGGCGGCGAGCGCAGCCGCCGCGTGGCCGTGCTCAGCGACGTCACCAAGGAGCGCGTCCAGGCCGAAGACCGCGTCGAGAGCGAACGCATCGACTCCATCGTCTCGCTCGCCGCCGGGGTCGCCCACGAGGTCGGCAATCCGCTCAACGCGATCGGGATCCACCTCCAGCTGCTGCAGCGCGAGGCCGCCAAGCTGGGGGATTCGCCCGCGGCCGACAAAGTGCGCAAGGCCGCCGAGGTCTGCCAAGGGGAGATCAAACGCCTCGACGGGATCGTCCGCGATTTCCTCGGGGCCGTCCGTCAGACGCCGCCGCTCCTCGCCGAC
>JBDKKH010000014.1:0-3719 GCA_039796215.1 Verrucomicrobiota bacterium | reverse complement strand
TTCCGGCTGACGCGCGAGGGCCGCAGCCTCTACGAGGCCGCCAAGGACATCCTCAACCGCTACGAACAGGTCGGGAGCGAGATGCAGGAGATGCGCAAGGTCGTCAGCGGCACCGTCCACATCTCGACCATCGTCTCCATCGGCCTGCACGAGCTGCCCCCGCACGTGAAGTCGTTCATGCAGGAGTTCCCGCACGTCAACGTACGCGTCGAATACCGCCGCTCGAACCTCGTCTACGAGGACGTCATCTCCAACGCCGTCGACTTCGGTCTCGTCGCGTTCCCGCAGAAGACCCGCCAGGTGGAGATCATCCCCCTGATGGAAGACCAGCTCGTCGCCATCTGCTCCCCGAAGAACAAACTGGCGACGAAGAAGGAGATCGACCTCGCCGACCTCCAGGGCGGGAAGTTCATCGGCTTCGACCAGGATATCCCGACCCGCAAGGCGCTCGATCAGTTCTTCCGCGAACAGCGCATCGAGCTCGAGCCTTCCATGGAGTTCGACAACATCGAGACGCTGAAACGCGCGGTCGAGGTCGACGCGGGCGTGGCCCTCGTGCCCGAGGGCACCATCCGGCAGGAGGTCGACCAAGGCACCCTGGTGATGCTCCGCCTCCGCGACCGTCGCGTGGCCCGCCCGCTGGCCATCCTGCACCGCAAGGGCCGGGTCCTGACGCCGGCGATGAAGCGTTTCATGACGCACCTGATGAACAGCACCGGCGGCAAGGCCGTCGGCTGATCAGGAACGGCGACGTGACTCGTCGCGGGCGACCGCGAAACCCGGCAGAGCCTGGGCGCACAGGAAGCCCAGGCCCAGCCAGAGCAGACCATCGTCCGTGGATCCTCGCAAAGCCGTCGCAGCCAAGCCCCACCAGAGGAAAGCGCCGGCGAGCGGCGGCCAGGCCCGACGTAAGGCGGCGCGGGTCAGCGACCAGGAGCCGAGCAGGCCGGCGGCCAGACCCGCCGCCAGGGCGCCCGAGCACGCCTCCAGCGCGAACCGGGCGTAAGCCACGAAGCCAAGCGAGACGAGCAGCCCGACGAACACCGCGGCGTTGACGCGGAAATGCGTCGGGAGGACGCGCAGGCGCACACGATGGGCGTGCAGGTAGAAAGCGCTGGCGAAAACCCCCATGACCAAGGTGAGCGTCCAGATATAGAAAGCGCCGCGGACGGGAATCGCGAAACGGAAGATCGCCCACTGCGCCAGGAAGCACTTGGCGAGGATCAGGGACCAGATCGCGCCCAGCCGGTCGGTGATCAAGGACTCCCGATAGGCTCGCTCGATGGAAAGCCGGAGTTCGGCGTCTT
Source organism: Verrucomicrobiota bacterium (assembly GCA_039796215.1). Lineage (GTDB taxonomy): Bacteria > Verrucomicrobiota > Verrucomicrobiia > Opitutales > UBA953 > UBA953. The sequence goes on along the minus strand of JBDKKH010000014.1, from coordinate 2,412 downwards.
GGGATGGAGGAAGGGTCGTGACGGACATCGGGCTACCTGGCCCACAACCTGAGGCTTCGGATGGCGACCGCAACCGACGGAGGCACTTCGTGCTCCCAGCCCGGCTCGTTCTTCCTGATGCGTTCCGCCAAGGTCCGCGGCTGACAGGCCATCGCGGCCGGGTCGGCGCCCGTGATGGGGATCAGGAAGCCGTTGTTCAGCAGGTGCTGGAAAAGGCCGGCCACGGAGGGGCGCATCTGGATGTCCGCCGCCGTGACGACCGAGTCCTCCGCCACGCTGTAGCTCTCCGGGAAACAGACCTTGCAGGCCACGGGATCGAGGATGAGCCGGCGCAGCTGGTCACCCCTCATCGGATAGACCATGACGCGCACCCCGTCCTTGAAGAGCCGTCCGCACGATTCCAGGACACCCCCCTCGAGGTGCGAATAGTGCTCGGGATTGAAGAGGTCGACGAGGTTGTTCATGCCGGCGACCAAGGTGATGCCGCCCGTGGTGTGCAGTCGGAAATAGGCGGGCAGACGATACCAGCCGCGGTGACGCGTGACCAGCAGGGGATGCTTCATCGCCCCGACCAAGCGGATGCGGTCGATAAGTTCCGCCTCCGGATGAAGATCGGAACCGATGCACATCTCGAAGATCGCCAGCACGTCCTTGCCGCCGTCGGGCATGGCCCTGAGACCGCAGGCCAGCATGTCCTCGTTCACCAAGGAGACCGGACGGAAAGTGCCGCGGGCCACGAGCACCGAACGCTTGTAGAAATATTCGCTGGGGACCTGCGGATCGCCCTCGGGTCCGAACAGGACGGCGTCGGTGAGACCCAGCCGCACCAGGCGTAACGCCGCCGAGCGGTTGTCGAAAGCCCCGAAGGCCGGACCGCTGAAGTGGGCGAACTCGACTTCGACGCGACCCGTGCCGACTTCGTCGACCAACGCGGTGAGGAAGGCGTCGACCCCTTCGCGGGAATTCAGGGCGGCGTGGATGAGGTTCACGCCGACGGCGCCGAGGGCGTCCTGCTGACGGCCCGCATCCTTGTCCCACAGACGCAGATGGAGGATGACCTCGCTGGGCTCGGCCTGCGGCTGATCCTGGAAGCGGATGCCGATCCAGGAATGCCCCTGGCCCTTGCCGTCGTGCGGGGTGGTCGCCACGGTGTCCGCGAAGGCGAAAAACCGGGTCACCGGGCCTCGCTCGGCCTTGAGGCGGTCGACCAGCAGGCCGTACTCATGGTCGAGCATCTGCTCCAGGCGCTGGCGGGAGACGTAGCGCTGAGGGTGTCCGTAGATCGCGTCGCTGACGCGCATATCGTAGGCCGAGATGCTCTTGGCGACGGTGCCCGAAGCGCCCCCGGCCTTGAAGAAGTGGCGGACGACCTCCTGGCCGGCGCCGATTTCCGCGAAAGCCCCGTAGGCCGAACGATCCAGATTGATGGCCAAAGCCTTGCGGGAGATCCCGGCGCCTGGCGAAGAAATGGGCTCGGACATGCCGACCAACCTAGGCCCCCGCCTGAAGGCATCCAGCGGAAAAGAGCGTTCTGATTCCGACCTTTTGATTGGCGAAAAGAAGACAGGGGAGCAACGTGGAGGTGACGCCCTCTCCCCCGCCCTTCGCCCCATGAAAGACTTCCTCAAGTCAGTCCTCGCCTCCGCCCTCGGCACGATGCTCACGATCGCCGTCGGCGGCTTCCTCCTGCTGGTGCTCCTCATGGGTCTGGCGGGATCGACGTCGGAGCGGCGGCCGGGAAACAGCGTGGCCTTGAAACAGCGGACGATGCTCGTGATCGGCGGCGGCCTTACGATCACCGACACCCCGGAGTCCGGCGCGCCCGGCCTGAGCGACCTGCTTTTCGGCGGCGAGGGCCCCCGGCTCGACCTCTTGCGCGCCCTCGAGGCCATCGACCTCGCGGCGCGCGACAAGCATGTCACCGGCATCCTGCTGAGCGGACCGCTCGACGCAGGCCTGGCCCAGAAGGCGGAACTCCGTCGGGCGCTGCTGGCCTTCAAGAAGAGCGGCAAGCCCGTCATCGCCTGGCTGGAGAACGCCTCACAGGGGGAATACTATCTCTCGAGCGTCGCGGACAAGGTCTACGTGCACGCCAGCGGCGAGCTGGAATTCAAAGGCCTCGCTTCGTATAATCTCTATTTCGGCGAGACGCTGCGCCTGCTCGGCGTCGGCGTGCAGGTCACCAAGGTCGGCAAATACAAGTCGGCCGTAGAACCCTATCTCGGGGGCGCGATGAGCGCCGAAGCCCGCGAGCAGTCGGAAGCGCTCATGAACGGCCTGTGGCGCCGGCTTTCCGGTGAGGTCGCGAAATCGCGCGCGATGACGACCGAAGCCCTCGCGCGCGCCGTCGAAAGCGCCGGCGTCTTCTCCGCCCGGCGGGCCGTCGAGCTCAGGCTCGCCGACGGCGCCCTG
>JBDKKH010000013.1:0-16317 GCA_039796215.1 Verrucomicrobiota bacterium | reverse complement strand
GGAAATTACCTGCGGATTACCACTTGAGGTGGGCGAACGCGCGGTTGGCCTGGGCCATCTTGTGCGTCTCTTCGCGCTTCTTCACCACGTTGCCGGTGTTGTTGTAGGCGTCGACGAGCTCGGCGGCGAGGGCTTCGGACATCGTGGTGCCCTTGCGGCCGGCGGCGGCGGCGGCGACCCAGCGCAGCGCGATGCTGTTCTGGCGCTCATGGGAGACCTCGACGGGCACCTGGTAGGTGGCGCCACCGACGCGGCGGCTCTTCACTTCCAGCTTGGGGCGGCAGTTCTCGAGGGCGCCGAGCAGGAGCTCGACGGGATTGCCCTTCATCAGCTTTTCGCTGACCTTCTCGATCGCGCCGTAGACGATGCCCTGGGCGATGGACTTCTTGCCGGACTTCATCACGACATTGATGAGCTGGCTGACCAGCGGGCTGCTGTAACGGGCGTCCGGGAGGTGGGCGCGCTTGGCTGCTTTACGACGACGAGACATGATCTAAGGGAGTTGGTTGCGGAAACGGATTAGGCCTTCTTTTCCTTCGGGCGCTTGACGCCGTACTTGGAACGGGAGCGACGGCGCTTCTCGACGCCGGAGCAGTCGAGGGGGCCGCGGACGATGTGGTAGCGCACGCCCGGCAGATCCTTCACGCGGCCGCCACGAACGAGGACGACGGAGTGTTCCTGGAGCTTGTGGCCTTCGTCGGGGATGTAGGAGATGACTTCCTGGCCGTTCGTGAGGCGCACCTTGGCGACCTTACGCTGAGCCGAGTTCGGCTTCTTCGGCGTGCGGATCATGACCTGCACGCAGACGCCGCGGCGGAAGGGCGAGTTGTTCAAAGCGGGCGATTTCGACTTCGCCTTGGGTTGAACACGCGGTTTACGGACGAGCTGGTTGATGGTAGGCATGGACCTCGGTAAATAGGGAAAAGAGGGTTTGGGCATAGGGGTCGAAGCCCCTCATGCAAGAGGAAAGTGCGGTGGTTTTAAGGTTTCTTTACGGCCAGCCTCTCGGCGCCGGCGTCGGTTTGCCTTTTTAGCGGGACAATTCCCGGCCGTCTCGCCATAAAACTCTCCCCTCCCATGCCCTCCGCCCGCCTGCCTTCCATCGTTCTCTTGGGACTCTCCTGCCTGTTCAGCTTTGGACAAACCGCCCCGACCGGGCCTGCCCCCCTCGCCCCGAATGCCGCCAAGGATGAGGAAAATGACGCCGAATTGATCTTCTTGGCCGGGCTCCCTCAGCTGAAAGACAAGGAGGCCATCCTGAGCTATGCCCGCCAGACCTACATCAAAGCGGACCTTATCCCGGATAAGACCCTCGTCCAATTGCTCCGGCTGACCCTGACAAAACTTGAAGATCAGCCCGAAAAACTGGCTCAAATCCGCCAAGAACACCTCCATCAGCTGGCTGATTACTTCACCAAACAAGGTATGGCCGCCCAAGAGGCGGGGCAAATGGAGGAAGCGTCACGTCTGGCCCAGGTCGCCGTTCGTTGCAACCCTGGCAATGCAAAGTCTAAGTTATTCTATGCCAACTTTTTACATTCAATCGCTGGCCGTACGGATGACGCCATCCAGACCCTTAAGCACGGGCTGGAGTTCCTTGCCGTCGACGACCCTTTGACCCGCGACTACCTGGAGCGCTATTTCCAGCTACTGCAAGCCCGGGAACGCGACGCCGAAGTCATCGAGGATAGCCTGAAACTACTGCGTACGACCCAGTACGCATCTTCCAGCATGCGGGAGGTCCTTTCCCTCTCGGCGGCCACCTCTCTTTACTGGATCGGGAAATACCCTGACGCGGTCAACCTTGTCACTACCAGTGGTTTAGAGTCAAACCCCAGCGGCCTCCTGCTGAAGGCGAGAGCCCTGTTCGAAGGCGGTAAAACCCAGGAGGCGATGACCCTGCTGGAGTCCAAGTCCTCCGCTTTCACCGGCCAAGCCCGGGACGCCATCCTTTCCCAGCTGGCCCGTTATCACCTCCTGCTCGGGCAAGTGAAACTGGCGTTGTCCGTCAACCAGGAGCGCATCGCGGCGGATGAGAAAGCGCCTTTCCCGCAGATCCACAAATTACAGCTGCTCGACCGGCTGGGCAACAAGGACGAGTTCAACAAGCAGCTCCAGATCGTCTTCGCGCGTTTCTCCAAGAATTCCGCGCCGATGGTCGCATTGGCGAACTTCGCCGCGGAGAAGGGCTACTCCGAGCTCACCGGGGCGATCGCGATCAACGCCGACCAGCAGGGGTTTGAACGCGCCACGTTCGCCACGCTGCACCTCGAGGCGCTCGTCCGCGGACCCGACCCGGCGCAGGCGATCGTGCAATATCAGCAGATCGTCGCGGCCGACCGGGCTTACTTCAAAGCCAAGGAGCCCTTCGTGCAGGCGCTGCTCGGCATCGCCTACCATGCCCGGCAGAAACCCGACCAGGTCGCGACCAAGCGCGACCGCGACATCGGTGACCGCTACCTCTCCGAATTCCTGAAGACCAAGAACCTCGGACCCGAAGCCTACCGCTCCGTGGGACGCCACCTCCGCCTCATCCGGGCCAGCGACGCCGCGGTGCGCGTCCTTGAAGCCGGCGTCGCCAACCACCCACGCCACTCGCAACTGCGCGCCGACTGCATCTCCGCCCGCATCCTGGCGGGACTGACCGAAGCCTACGGCAGCCGCAGGTCCGTCGCGGACGAGCTGGAGACGCTGCTCGCGATGCGCCGGCCCTCACCCGCCGTCTGGCAGGAGGCGACGTCATGGCTGCGGACCGAAGCCAAGCTCCCCGCCGAACGGCAACGCAAGCTGGACGCCGCCTGCTCCTCGCTCATGCGCAGCAATCTCGACCCGGAGGCCTTGGCCGGATTCTGAACGATGTCCCTCCTGGCCAGCCGCCGCGAGGCGCTCATCGCGGAACTCGAACCTTTCGCCGACCATCATGAACGCTTCCAATACGTCATCGATCGCGCGAAATCCGCCCCGAGCCTGCCCGCCGACCTGAAGCTCGAGGCTTTCCTGATCGAAGGTTGTACGTCCAACCTCTGGCTGGTGCCCTCGCTCGAAGCGGGCGTCTGCCGATTCCGCTGCGACGCGGACTCCCTCATCACCAAAGGGGTCGCGAGCCTGGTCTGCGAATTCTACGACGGCGCCCCGCCCGCGGAGATCGCGGAGACGGACGCCGACTTTCTCTCCGCCGTCGGCATCACACAGCACCTCTCCCCCAACCGCCGCAACGGCCTGACCAATCTGGTCGGGAAAATCCGCGGTTTCGCCCGCGCCGCCGTCCGCGGCTGATGACCCCCATCGGCCGGGCTTAAGAACCGGGTTAATCGCGGTTGGGATTTGCGCCCGCGGGCGGGACGATTGAGATGCACCCATGAGCACGTCGGTCTCCCCTGCGCCTGATCGCCGCCTGTTAGGCCTCTGCCTGCTCGCGCTCGGCTGGTCGGTGCTCGTGCTGCAGGCCGGCGGCTTCACGACCAGCATCCAGGCGGGCATGGCCTTCCTCGACTGGCCGCTCTCGAACGGATCGGTGAATCCCCCAGGCTGGCTGACCGAGCTCGACAAATTCGCGGAGCATTCCCACCGCCTCGCCGCCACCGGACTCGGCTTGCTATGCATCGCGCTGGCCGTCGCCCATGGCTTCCGCGAGACGCGCCGGCCGGTCCGCGTCGCGGCCTACGCCTTGCTCGGCCTGGTGGTCCTGCAAGGTCTGCTAGGCGGCCTGCGCGTCATGCTCGACCGCCTCAACATCGGAGGGGACGGCAATTTCAAGGCGGTCGCGTTCGCCGTCGGCCACGCCGTCAACGCGCAGCTCGCGCTCGCCCTGCTGGCCGTCATCGCGACGGCGCACAGCCGCGCCTGGCATCAGGCCGGGGCGCCGGCGAGCCGTCGTCTCTTCCGGACCGGGCTGATCGCGGCCTTGCTGACCCTCGCGGTCATCGTGGCCGGAGCCGTCATGCGCCAAGGACATTTCACGGCCTGGTCCGTGGGCGGCTCCGCCGGCCTGTTCATCCCCTCGGTCGGCGAAGGCCTTGTCTGGTGGATCAACCTGTCGCATCGCGGCGGCGCGCTGCTCGCCGCCCTCGCGGCGCTCGTCTTCGCGGTCCGGCTCGCGCGTCAGGGCTTCCCCGTGGCACGCTGGGCGACCCTGGTCGGACTGGTCTTCCTGCAGGTGCTGCTCGGGGTCCTCAGCGTGCAGCTCCCGCTGAACCCGCACGTCCGCACGGTGCACCTCGTGACCGGCGCCGCCCTCTTCTGCTCGCTTTGCTCGGCGGCCATGCTCGCCCGCCGGGCTCCCGCTTCGGCCCAAGGGCGATGAACGCGGAGGATTTGCCTTTAACCCGACGGACAAAACCGACACGACAACACCCATGAGCGAACGCGCCGGATCCCTGCCAGCCGCCTACTGGGAGCTGACCAAGCCCCGGCTTTCGTTCCTCTCGGTCCTGACCTCCCTCGCCGGCTATTTCTGCAGCGCTCCGGCTCAGGCCACCGACGCCAAGGTGCTCGTCTCCCTCGCCCTAGGCACGGCTCTCGCGGCCGGCGGCTGCGGCGCCGTCAACATGTGGTGGGAAAGCGACGCGGACGCGAAGATGGAACGCACGCGCAATCGCCCGATCCCGGCCGGCCTGATCCGCCCCGGCGCCGCGCTGCTCTTCGGCCTGCTGCTGCTGGCGGCCGGCGTGAGCCTCGTCTGGTTCGGCGCCAACCCGCTTGCGGGCTTGCTCACCGGCGCCACCGCGGCCTCTTATCTGCTGCTCTACACGCCCCTCAAGACGATGACGACGTGGTGCACGCTCGTCGGCTCGCTGCCCGGGGCCATTCCTCCCATCATCGGCACGGCCGCCAAGCTCGGCCAGATCGACCGCATCGGATGGTTGCTCTTCGCGCTGCTGTTCTTCTGGCAGGTCCCCCACTTCATGGCCCTCGCGGTGATGTGCCGCGAAGACTACGCCCGGGGCGGATTCAAGGTCGCGACGGTCCAAGATCCTTCGGGCCGCTCAGCCGCGATCTGGGCGATGGCGTTCATCCTGCCGATGCTCTTCGTCGCCGGACAGCTGGTGAACACCTTCTTCGCGCCGGACTGCGCCGCCTCGCTGAAGGGCTGGGCCAGCCCCTTCCTCTGGGTATCGTTCCTCGCGGGAGCCTGGTTCTTCAAGCTCGCCCTCGAATTCGCGCTCCCGCAACGACGGGCCGAAGTCGCCAAGCCTTTCTTCCTGGCCTCGATTCTCTACCTGCCGGTCGTGCTGCTGACCCTCACGCTCAACCGCGTCTTCTGACCGCATGGAAGCCCGCGACGCCAAGGAGAGCCTGCGCGTCGGCTTCAAAGCCCGTCGGAACTCGCTCACCCCGCGCGAACTCCAGGTCGCGGGCGACGCAGCGGCCCGCTTGGTGAGCCAATCGCCCGAATGGAAGCAATCGAAGACGGTCTGTCTTTACGCGTCTTTCGGGGGCGAGCTTCCGACCGACGGCCTGCTGATGCTCGCCCTGCTCGAAGGCAAACGCCTCCTGCTCCCCCGCGTGACCGGACGCACGCGGCTGGTCCTCCATGAGGTCGCCGACCTGACGACGCTGGAGACCTCCCGGCTGGGCATCCGACAGCCGAAGAAGGACGCGCCCGTGGTCCCCCTGACCGAGGCCGGGCTGATCCTCGTCCCAGGACTGGCCTTCGATGGCGCCGGGCGTCGTCTCGGCTTCGGCGGAGGGTACTACGACCGACTTTTGGCGAAGCCGCCCCGGAAGACGTTCCGGCTCGGGCATGCCCACGCCTTCCAACTGATCTCGAGCCTGCCCGACGAGCCCCATGACGTGCGCGTGCAGGCGGTGGTGACGCCGCAAGGCTGGCGACGATGCCGAGTTCGCTAGCCGGTTTGCCATCCCGCAGGTTTCGTGTCCGTTGACGGGTCCGATGCCCGCCGCCCGACCAGACGCCATCCGCCTCCGCGGCGTCCGCCAGAACAACCTGAAAGGGTTCGATGTCGACATCCCCGTCGGCAAGCTGGTCGTGGTCACGGGCCTGAGCGGCGCCGGCAAGTCGTCGCTGGTGTTCGACACGCTGCACGCCGAGGGCCAGCGACGCTACGTCGAGACCTTCAGTCCTTACGTCCGCCAGTTCCTCGAGCTCCTGCCTTCGCCCGCGCTCGACTCCGCGGAGAACGTCCGGCCGTCCGTCGCCATCAAGCAGGGCAACGCGGTGCGCACCTCGCGCTCGACCGTAGGCACGATGACCGAACTGTGCGACTGGTTCAAAGTCTGGTTCGCCCATCGCGCGGAGCTGATCGACCCGGCCAGCGGCGAAGCGATCCGCCCGCGCGGACCCGACGCCGCCTGGGAGGATTCGCTCCGGCGGTTCGAAGGCCAGGCCATCTCCCTGGCTTTCGCCGTCGCGAAGCCCGCCGCGCTCGACTGGCCGACGATCGCCGAGGAGTTCAGCCGGGCCGGCTTCAGCCGGGCTTTCGGCGGCGGTCGCCGGCTCCGCCTCGGCGAGGACACCGTCCCCGCAGACGCGACCGAACTCCTCGTGATCCAGGACCGCGTCGTGATCTCCGCCGATCACGCTTCCCGTTTCCATGAGGCGGCCTTGGCCGCGTTCCGACTGGGCGGCGCGCGGCTCCGTCTCCTGGACGACGAAGGCCGGGAGCTCGCCCGTTACAGCGAGGCGCTCGAGTCGCCCGTCGACGGGCGCAGGTTCCGCCCCGCGTCGCCCGCGCTCTTTTCCTTCAACTCGCCGGTGGGCGCCTGCCCGGAATGCCGGGGCTTCGGCCGGGTCATCGGGCTCGACTGGGCCAAGATCGTCCCGAACCCGGCCCTGACGCTCGCCGAGGGCGCCATCGCGCCATTCCAAGGCACGGTCTACGGGGAATCGCAGAAAGATCTCGCGCGGGCGTGCCGCAAGGCCGGCGTGCCGCTCGACGTGCCCTGGAAGAAGCTGTCGGCGACGCATCGTCGCTTTGTCGAAGACGGCGAACCGGGCTATGAGCCCGGAGAGTATGATTCGAAATGGTACGGCGTGCGCGGATTCTTCCGCTGGCTCGAAGGCACGACCTACAAGATGCATGTGCGTGTCTTCCTCTCGCGCTGGCGCGCGTATGAGCCTTGCCCGAAATGCCAGGGGCGGCGCTTCCGCGAGGAATCCCTCTGCTGGCGCTGGCAAGGGCGCACGTTGCCCGAACTCTACGCCTTGCCGGTGACGGACCTCCGGCAGCGGCTCGCGCCGCTGGCGCCCAAGGATTCGCGGCATCCCGCCGACCACGCGCTGGAGGCCATCCTCGCGCGGCTCGGCTACCTCGAGGCGGTCGGCCTCGGCTACCTCGCGCTGGACCGGCTTTCGCGTACGCTCTCCGGCGGCGAAGTCCAGCGCGTCAACCTGACCTCATGCCTCGGCGCCTGCCTCGCCGACACGGTGTTCGTCCTCGACGAGCCCAGCGTGGGCATGCACGCCCGCGATCTTTCCCGCATGGTCGGCATCCTCCGCGGCCTGGTCGCGCAGGGGAATACGGTCGTGGTCGTCGAGCACGACGAGTCCGTCATGCGGGCCGCCGACTGGCTCATCGAGATCGGCCCGCGCCCCGGCGCGGCCGGCGGGCACCTGCTCTACCAAGGACCGCCTGCGGGCATCCTGAAGACCAAGGGTTCGGCGACCGCGGACTGGCTCTCCGGCCGACGCTCGCCGGAAGTCCGCCCGCCTCGTCCGGTCGGCGACACCACCCCGCGCCTGCACGTCGGCGGGGCCACGGTCAACAACCTCCGCGATTTCGCCTGCTCCTTGCCGCTGGGCCGCCTGGTCGGTCTCTGCGGCGTGTCGGGTTCCGGCAAGTCGACCCTGCTCCACCAGGTCATCGGTCGCCGCGATCCCGAATCCGGCGACGAGGCGGCCGAACTGAAATGGGTGAAGTTCGACCGCGACCCCGTCGAAGTCGCCTTGGTCGACCAATCTCCGGCCACGCGCACGCCGCGCTCCAATCCTGCGCTCTACGTCGGCGCCTGGGACGCCATCCGCACGCTGCTCGGCAACTCACCCGAAGCCAAGGCCGCCGGCCTGACGCCTTCGCACTTCTCTTTCAATGCGGGCGAAGGACGCTGCGAACGCTGCGGCGGCGCCGGCTGGGAGACCGTGGAGATGCAGTTCGTCTCCGACGTCGCCCTGCCCTGTCCGTCCTGCAACGGGCGGCGCTTCCGCGACGAGGTGCTGTCGTTCCGGTTCGACGGGAAATCCGTCGGGGACCTGCTCGCGATGTCCGTCAGCGAAGCCCGCGCCTTCCTCGGCGGACGCACCCCAGCCTCCGGTCAGCTCGCCTGCCTCGAGGAAGTCGGCCTCGGCTACCTCGCGATGGGCCAGCCCCTCACCACGCTCTCGGGCGGGGAGGCGCAACGGCTCAAGCTGGTCCGCTATCTCTCCAAGGTCGACACGCGGCAAGGGGGAGCGCTCCTCCTGCTCGACGAGCCGACGACCGGACTGCATCGCGACGACGTGGCGCGGCTGATCGGCCTGCTGCATCGGCTGACCGAAGCCGGTCACTCGCTGATCGTGGTGGAACATCACCTCGACGTGTTGAAAGCCTGCGACTGGCTGCTCGAGATGGGACCCGAGGCCGGGCCCGCCGGCGGCCGGCTGGTCGCCGAAGGCACCCCGGCCCAGGTCGCGGCCGGCGAGACCGTCACCGGCCGCTTCCTCGCCCGCGGGGACGAGGCCTTCGGCGCCGCTCCGGAGCCGTCCTCCCGCGAACGCCCCACCTCCATCAGCCTGCGCGGGGCCCGCGAACATAACCTCAAGGATGTCTCGCTGGAGATCCCCCATGGCTCGCTCACGGTGATGACAGGCGTGTCGGGCTCGGGCAAATCCTCGCTGGCCTTCGACATACTCTTCGCCGAAGGGCAGCGCCGCTTCCTCGAATGCGTGTCGGCCTACGCCCGCCAGTTCGTCGAACAGCTGCCCAAGCCGGACATCGACTCGCTCACGGGACTGCCCCCCACCGTGGCCATCGAACAGCGCGTGACGCGCGGCTCGGCTAAATCGACGGTGGCGACCGTCACCGAAGTGGCGCAATACCTCCGCGTGCTCTACGCGCGCGCCGGCGTGCTCCACAGCCCGGTCACGGGCGAACCGCTCGAAGAGATGACCGAGGACGCCGTGGTGCGCCTCGTGGCGCGGAAGGTGAAGGCGCTGAAGAAAGGCGCCTTGCTCCTCGCCGCCCCCCTGGTGCGCGCCCGCAAAGGCCACCACCGTCCCCTCGCCGAATGGGCGGAGACGAAGGGCCTGCGGACCCTGCGTTGCGACGGGAAACTGCTTCCGGTCGACGGCTTCGCCGGGCTGGACCGTTATTCGGAGCACGATGTCGACGCGGTCTTCGGCCAGCTGCGCGCCGACGGCCTCATCGAGCTCCCCGACGAGACCGAGGAATCCGGCGAGAAGGCGCTGCGCACGCTCGTGCGTCAGACCCTCCTTGCGGGCAAGCAAGCCTGCGTGCTCCTCGACCCGCAGGGACGGCAGGTCGCCTACCTCTCGACCGCGCGCAGCGACCCTGCGACCGGCGAATCATTCCCCGAGGTCGATCCGAAGCACCTGTCCTGGAACTCGCCGCGCGGCTGGTGTCCGGATTGCCGCGGCCACGGCCTGGAGGTGACGACGTTCTCTTCCGACGAAGAGGAATCCATCAACGAGAACGCCATCGCCGACCGCGTGGGCGAAGCCGTCTGCCCGACCTGCCAGGGTCAGCGCCTCGGGCCGATCGGCCGATCGGTCAGGCTCGCGGGCCCGAAGGGGCGCTCGCTCTCGATGCCCGGGCTGCTTCGCCTGCAGCCCGACGAAGCCCTCGCCTTCCTGACCGGACTGAAGCTCGCCGACCGCGAGAAAGCCATCGTCGGAGCACTCCTGCCCGAAATCGCCGCGCGCCTCCGCTTCCTCGACTCGGTGGGCCTGGGCTACCTCGCGCTCGACCGCGGAGCCGACACGCTCTCGGGCGGGGAAGCCCAGCGCATCCGCTTGGCGGCGCAACTGGGCTCGACGCTCTCCGGCGCGCTCTACGTCCTGGACGAACCGAGCATCGGCCTGCATCCGCGGGACAACGACCGACTCATCGAATCGCTCAAAGGCCTGCGCGACCGCGGTAACACCGTCTTGGTCGTGGAACACGACGAGGACACCATGCGAGCAGCCGACCTGGTGGTGGACATGGGCCCCGGCGCAGGCGTGCACGGCGGACGCATAGTCGCCCAAGGCACTGCGTCCGCGCTGGAAAAGCAGGCGGACTCGGTGACGGGACGCTTCCTCAAGGAAGCCATCCCGCACCCGCTCCGCGGCGCCCGCCGACCGGTCGAAGGCAAAGGCGCGCCGGCGGAGTGGATCCGCCTCAAGGACGCCGACCTCCGCAACCTCAAGGGCTTCGACGCGCGTGTTCCCGTGGGACGCCTGACCGTCGTCTGCGGGGTCTCGGGCGCGGGCAAGTCGACCTTCGTGACGGACCTCTTCGCCCCGGCCGCACGCGCGGCGATCGGCAAGAAGAAGGACGGCATCACGGGCAAGGAAGCGCTGGGCGTGGTCTCGAACGCCGGCCAGCCGGCTTTCGGCTCGCTGACCGGGCTGAAGGGCTTCCGCCAGCTGGTGGTGGTCGACCAGGAGCCCATCGGCAAGACGCCGCGTTCGACGCCGGCGACTTATATCGGCGCCTGGGACCTCATCCGCGAACGTCTGGCTTCGCTGCCGGAAGCCGCCATCCGCGGGCATGCGGCCGGCTTCTTCTCCTTCAACACTTCGGGCGGACGCTGCGAAGCGTGTTCGGGCGCCGGACGGATCAGGCTCGAGATGAGCTTCCTGCCCGACACCTACGTGCCGTGCGAGGAATGCGCGGGCACGCGCTACGGCGCCGCCGCCAAGGCGATCCGCTGGAACGGCAAATCCGCCGCCGACCTCCTCGCCATGACCTTCGAGGAAGCGGCCGCCTTCCTTTCTTTCGACGCCAAGCTCGGCGACCTCTGCGGACTGATGGTCAAGACAGGCCTCGGCTACCTCACCCTGGGGCAGAGCAGCCCGACCCTTTCCGGCGGCGAAGCCCAGCGCCTGAAGCTCGTCAGCGAACTCGCCCAAGGCCTTCCCACCTTCCGCGAACGTTCGCGGGGCGAGATCCGTCCCAACCTCTACGTCCTCGAGGAGCCGACGATCGGACTGCACCAGGCTGATTGCCGTCGCCTCATCGAACTCCTGCATGCGCTCGTCGACCAAGGGCATACCGTGGTCGTCATCGAGCACCACCCCGACGTCATCGCCGAGGCCGACTGGGTGCTCGAAATCGGACCCGAAGGCGGCAACGCGGGCGGGGAACTCGTCCACGCCGGCGACCCCGAGTCGCTCGCGAGATCGAAGAAATCGCCCACCGCGCCCTCGCTCCGGCTCACGCTCGAGCGGGGCAAAGGCGCCGGAAAGCGATGAGCCGGACTTAATCCGCTTCCGGCGGCGATGTTCTTTTGACCAAAGCCGCCCCCGTGGCATCGTCAGGGAGACCTGATGGCCAGTCCGAATCCCACGCCGAAAAAGCCCGCGCCGATCCTCGCCCGTCGTCGCGCCCAGCAGAACTGGCCGGCGCTGATCGTGGTGGGCGCGCTCGTCGCGGCCGCCGGCTGGTTCCTCTGGCAGCAGCTCCGGAAGCCGGCGCCGCCGCCCGTGGTCTTGGAAGCGCCCAAAGCGCCGGAGCCCCCGAAGATCGTCGAGCCGCCGAAGCCGGCCGCCGAGCCGCCGAAGCCCGTCGCGCCGGTCGCGCCGCCGAAGATGGAACCGCCGCCCCCAGCGCCCGCTCCCGAGCCGGCGCCCGTGGCCGCACCCAAGCCTTACGTCTTCATCGGACCTCCGCTGCATGACCCCAAGTTCCTCGCCTTGCTCACGGCGGACGCCCAGGAGCGCGTGAAGGACGGAAAATGGGAGGAACACCTGCAGCGACTGGACAAAGGGCTGATGCCGGCGCTGGACGCGACCCCGTCCACCGGGGGCGTCAACCGCCATGACCGTCTCTGGGAAAGCCGTGCCTTCTCGCTCGGCATGACGCAGGCGCTGTTCATCCGCCGCGTCGGCCCGGAGACGCTCCGCGCCGCTCCGCGCGGCCACGAGAAAGTCCCCGCCCTCCTGATGGAAATCCTCGGCCGTCCCGAGCTGGCCGAGAAATTCGCGCTGTCGCTCAAGCCGGAGGACGACGTGAAGAAAGCCCTGCGCGTATGGGCCCTGCTGGCGGCCGACGACACGCCCGCGCAGCGCGGACGTTACGAAAACCTGCAGATCGCCTGCGCCCTCGTCTTCGATCAGCCGCTGACCTGGTCGCGTTTCGACGGCGGGGCGGCCTGCGCGGCGGACCCCCTGACGCGTTACCGGTATTTCAAGACCAACGCCGAAGCCGGTCGCCTCATCGGCGACGTCCGCAAGGCCGCGCCGGGCGACCTGGTCTGGGTCGTCGGCGCCACCGCGACCGAGGATGAGATGTCCTGGGCCCTGGCCAACCCGAAGCTGCGCGCGCTGACCGAGTGGGCTCCGAGCTACGGCCTGATCCGCTACCGGATCGATTACGTGACCGGAGAAAAGACGAAACTGGCCAAGCCGACCGAAGGCACGCTGAAGGAGATCTTCGAGCTCGGCGGCATCTGCGTCCACCAGGCGCACTTCGCGGCCAGCACCGCGCGCGCCTTCGGCCTGCCCGCCGCCGTCGTGGGCGGCGACGGGAACAGAGGTGGCCACGCCTGGTTCGCCTACCAGCGCAAGGACAAGAGCTGGAACATGAACACCGGGCGTTACAACGACGGTTACGCCTGCGGAGAGACGATCGACCCGCAGACGCGTCGCAACCTCGGGGAATTCGAGGTGCAGATCCTCGGCGACCCGCAGCGACGCACCGAACGCTTCCTGAGATCCCAACGGCTCCGGGTCGCGGCCCAGGTCTTCGCCGCCGGCGGCGACAACGAAGCCCGGCTTGAATGCCTGCGGCTCGCCGTGGACTCCGCCGACCGCTGCCTCGAAGCCTGGCGCGACTACGCCGCCAGCCTCGAGGCCCACGGCCCGAAGGTGAAGACCGAAGAGTGGAAGCAGTTCGTCGTCGAGATGCGGCGGGCCTTCGACGACTGGCCCGACATGCGCGAGCTGGCCGACGACATGGAAGCCCGGCATCTCTTTCCGACGATGACCCCGGACGAAGTCTTCCTGACCTGCAAGCGGACCTACGACCGCCTGATGTCCGAGAAGAAACGCCGCGGCGAGTACGACCAGACGCGCTACGACCTCATCCAGAAGGCCGTGGCGCGCGAATCCGCCGTCCTGATGGCGGACCGGACGAAGAACGCCGAGAAGCTCGCCTACCTCCACCGCCGGGCGCTTGAAGACAACGCCGACCACCTGCCGACTTTCCGGGCGTTGCTCGAAGGCTATTATCAGTCCGCCAAGGGCGACGAGAAAATGGAGTCCGCCTTCCTGGCCGAGATCGAACGGGTGTACCGCCGGAAGGCCGCCGGCGGCACCGATCTCTTCCGGCTCAAGGCCGTCGCAGGACTGCTTGACCTTATCCTGGGCTACGTCGACAAATGCGGTGACCCCGAACGCGCCCGCCGGCTGCGGCGCGAGGCCGAGAAGCTCCAGAAGACCCTGGAGAAGATGACGAAATGACCACTCCCCACCCTCTCCTCCTTGGCGTCAATATCGACCACGCCGCGACCGTCCGTCAGGCGCGGTACCGCGGCGCGCACCAATCCCAGCATGCGGAACCGGACGTCGTGGCCTTCACCCGCGAAGCCCTCGCCGGCGGGGCGGACGGGATCACCCTCCACCTCCGCGAAGACCGCCGGCACATCCAGGACGCGGACGTCCATGCGATCGCCGCCCTTCCGGGCGTCCGCCTCAACCTAGAGATGGCCTGCACGCCCGCGATGACCGCCTTCGCGACGAAACTCCGGCCGGCCGCCGTCTGCCTCGTCCCGGAATCCCGCGAAGAAGTGACCACCGAAGGCGGTCTCGACGTCGTCGGCCAGTTCGACCGGGTGAAGGAGACGACGATGGCCCTCAAGGCCGCCGGCATCGAAGTCTCCCTCTTCATCGGACCCGACGTCCCGCAGATCGAAGCCGCGGCCGCCGTCGGGGCGCCGGTCATCGAACTGCACACCGGCGCCTTCGCCAACGCCTGGAAGTCCCCCGCGGCCGAAGCCGAACTCGCCCGCCTCATGGTCGCCTGCGGCCAGGCCCATCGGCGCGGGCTGATCGTGAACGCCGGCCACGGCATCAATTACGACAACATCCGGGCCATCCTCACGCTGCCTCACCTGCATGAGCTGAACATCGGCCATTCCATCGTCGCCCGCGCGTTGTTCACCGGCATGCGCGCGGCGGTCGCCGAGATGAAAGCCCACCTCAGCCGGCCATGAAGCTCGAAGGCGGGAACGTGCTGGGCGTCGGCGTGGATCTCACGGAGATCGCGCGGATCCGCTCCGCCCACCTGAAGCACGGCGCCGCGTTCCTGGACAAAGTGTTCACGCCCGCCGAACAACACCTCTGCCTCGGCAAGGCCGACCCCTACCCGTCGTTCGCCGCCCGGTTCGCCGCCAAGGAGGCGGCCAGCAAGGCCTTCGGCACAGGCCTCGGCGCCGAACTTTCCCTGACGAGCGTGGGCGTGCTCAACGGTCCCGAGGGGGAACCCGTCGTCGAGCTGGACGAAAAAGCGCGGAAGCTGCTCGCCGCCCGCGGCGCGACCCGCCTGCTGCTTTCGCTCACCCACACCGACACCCTGGCGCAGGCCTTCGCGGTGCTCGTCCGCTGACCGATGCGCTTTTCCGCCCGCCTGCCGGTCCTGTCCTGCGCCGAAGCCGGGGCCGCGGAGGCGGCCTTCTTGGGCGGAGACGCGGCGCTCTCATGGCGACTGATGAACCTCGCGGCGGACGGCGTGGCCGCCGAAGCGCTCACCCTCCTCGGACGCGTCCCGCGACGGATCCTCGTCCTGGCCGGCAAAGGCAACAACGGCGCCGACGCCTTCCTGGCGGCGATCCGCTGCGCCCGGCCGGGCACTGAAATCCTCGCCGTCTTCGCCGATGGCGGCCCGGCGCGCGCCCAAGCGCAGCGGGCTTGGGCCGTCCGCAAGAAAGGGGTGCAACTGGGCGTCGTCGCCGCGGCCGATCTGCCCCGGCTGGCGGCGCAGGAATTCTGCCTGATCTTCGACGGCATCCTGGGCCAGGGCTTCCGCGCGCCGTTGTCGCCTGAATTGCGCTCTTTCCTCCGGGCCACGGACGCGCTGCGGGGATTACGCGTCGCGGTCGACCTACCGAGCGGTCTTGGCGACGACGCGACGGGGCCCGCCTTCCGCTCCGACCTGACGGTGTCCCTGGGCTGCCTGAAACGCCCACTGCTCGCGCCGAAGGCCGCCCGCTTCGTCGGCCGGCTCCGCGTCGTCGACCTCGGCCTCCCGTTGGGCGAGACCGAAGAAGCGTGCGTGACGGCCGCCGCCCTGACGCCGCTTCGCCGGCCGCGGCGAGCCGGCAGCGACAAGCGTCAGCAAGGCCGGGTCCTCGTCGTCGGAGGCTCGGACCGCATGCCCGGCGCCGTCCTGATGAACACCGCGGCGGCCTTGCGTTCGGGCGCCGCCTTGGTGACGACATGCCTCCCGGAATCCGTGCGCGTGAAAGCCGCGGTCGCCTATCCTGAGGCGATGTGGTGCGGCTTGGCCACCGGACGGAACGGAGTCATCGCCTCGACCAACCTGAAGGAGGTCCGCCCGCTGCTCGCGGACAAGGACACGCTGCTGATCGGCTCCGGCATGGGCGAACAGGCGACGAAGCTCATCGGCGCGATCGCCGCCCGTTGCCCGATGGCGCTCGTGCTCGACGCCGATGCGCTCCGCCCGACGGTGATCGCCGCCTCGAAGCGCACGCCGGTCCGCGTACTGCTCCCGCATGGCGGCGAATTCAAGCGGCTCAGCGGCCGCTACGCCTCCGTCCCGGCCGCCCGGGCCTACGCCCGCAAGACGAACACGATCGTGGTGCTCAAGGGGCCGCTGACCTGCGTGACCGACGGGACCCGCGTGCTCCATGTCCCGTTCGGCGGCCCGGTGCTCGCGCGCGGCGGCTCCGGCGACCTGCTCGCGGGCGTCGTGGCTTCGGTGGTTTCTCGTCGGCAGGAACTCGGGCTCTCCGCGTTCGACGCCGTCGTCCTGGCGGCGACCTGGCACGCGCGCGCCGCCGATTGGCTGAGGGATTCCCAGGGGGAGGAAGCGGTGAGAACCACCGACCTGCTGGCTGGGTTGTCCCCGGTCTTGCGCGACTGAGAGCGGCCCGCTGGCTGGCGGGATGCATCCCATCCCCACCGATCCGCTGGCGCAACGC
>JBDKKH010000012.1:0-3900 GCA_039796215.1 Verrucomicrobiota bacterium | reverse complement strand
GGGTCATAGACCGCGGTGCGGCCGTCGACGGTGCGCGCGACGAGCACGGAGATCTCCATCTGGAACGGCACCCAGGCTTCGAGGACGCCCACGGCGCCACCGATCTTCGCCCACGCGGCGGCGAGGTCCGCCTCGGCGGTCGGCAGCTTCACCTGACCCTTGCCGTCGTATCCGAAATCCGCGGTCTTGAGCACGCACGGGAAGCCGATGGCCTTCACCGCGGCCTGCAGCTCGGCGAGGGAGGACACGACGGCGAAGTTCGCGCAAGGGATGCCGGAAGCGCGGAGGAATTCCTTTTCACGGCGGCGGTTCTGGCAGGTCGCGAGGACGGAAGCCGAAGGATGGCACGGGACCGACTTGGCGACGAACTCGACCGTCGCGGGCGGGATGTTCTCGAACTCGAGGGTGACCCGGCCGCAGCCCTGGACGAAGCGCGTGAGCGCGGCGGTGTCGCTCCAGTCGGCGGTGACATGCTCGTCGGCGATCGCCGCGGCGCAGGCGCCGGCGGACGGATCGAACGTGCGTACCTTATAACCGAGGCGGCGGGCGGCGATGGCCGACATGCGGCCGAGCTGGCCGCCGCCGAGGATGCCGATGGTGCCGCCGGGTTGCAGAGGTCGCTCCATGGCTCAGCGCAGCTTGCCCTTCCGGCCAGGGATCGGGTTATCGAGGACCGCCTTGGTCTGCGCGGCGCGGTAATCGTCGAGCTTCTTGGCGAGCTTGGCGTCGGACAAGGCGAGGACGGCGGCGGCGCCGAGGGCGGCGTTGATCGCGCCGGCGCGGCCGATCGCGAACGTATGCACCGGGATGCCGGCAGGCATCTGGACGATGGAGAGGAGCGAATCGATGCCGTCGAGGGATTTGGACTGCACGGGGACGCCCATCACGGGCAGTGAGGTCATCGCGGCGACCATGCCCGGGAGATGGGCCGCGCCACCGGCGCCGGCGATGATCACCTTGAGGCCGCGGCGACGGGCCGCCAAGGCGTAGTCCTTCAGCTTCAACGGCGTGCGGTGCGCGCTGACGACCTCGGCCTCGAAGGCGACGCCGAGCTGCTTGAGCGTGTCGGCGGCGTTGACCATCGTCTCCCAGTCGGACTGGGAGCCCATGATGATGCCGACCTGAGGTGCGGAGGAAAGCGCGCGAGCCATGGCCGAAGCCTGTCGGAGGCGCGCCCGCCTGTGAAGCCCGAAGCGAAAAAACTACTCCGCGAAAGGCGCGTATTCAGGAACAAGGCGTCGGATGCCCTGCTTGCAGTCGGCCGTAGGCAGCTCGCGCAAGGCCGTCACGGCGCCGACCAAGGCGCCGATATCGGCCGCCTGACCGGGGCCCGCCGCGCATCGCCGGATCCGGGCATGCGTGGTCGGCAGATATTCTTCGCCCGCATACTTCAGTTCTTCGACGAGCTTCTCGCCGGGGCGCAGGCCGATGAGGCGGATCTCGATGTCCACGTCGGGCCGGAGGCCGCTGAGCTCGATGAGCTGACGCGCCACGTCGATGATCTTCATCGGTTCACCCATCTCGAGCACGAGGATGTCGCCGCCGGCGCCGAGGGTGGCGCTCTGCAAGACCAGCCCGACCGCCTCGGGGATGGTCATGAAGTAGCGCTTCACGTCCGGATGGGTGACGGTGACCGGACCGCCCGCGGCGATCTGCCGCCGGAAGATCGGGATGACCGAACCGGAGGAACCCAGCACGTTGCCGAAACGCACGGCGAGGAAACGCGTCCGACCCGCCGACCGGGCCTGATGCGCGTGCACGACCTGTTCGGCCAGGCGTTTGCTGGCGCCCATGACGTTGGTGGGGTTGACCGCCTTGTCGGAGGAGATGAGCACGAACGTCTCGACGCCGTGCTCGGCCGCGAGATCCGCGACCACGTGCGTGCCGAGGACGTTGTTCTGGAGCGCCTCCGCCGGCTGGGACTCCATCAAGGGCACATGCTTGTGCGCCGCGGCGTGCAGGACGAGGCTCGGACGATGGCGGGCGAAGACCGCGCGGAGAGCGGCCCGATCCGTGACGTCGGCGACGACCGGCGCGATGACGCCTCCGGCGCCGCAGGCGATGAGCTCCTGCTCGGCCTGGTAGAGAAGCACCTCGCATTGATCGAGCAGGATGAGGCGGGCGGGCGCGCGGGCGGCGATCTGCCGGCACAACTCGAGCCCGATGCTGCCGCCGGCGCCGGTGACCAGCACGGTCCTTCCCCGGATCAAGGCGTCGATGGCCACGTCGTCGAGATTGGCCGCGGGTCTTCCCAGGATGTCTTCGACGGAAATAGGCCGGATGTCGGTCGCCCGCACGCGGCCGATGGCGAGTTCGGCCATCGAAGGCACGACCAGCACGCGCAGCCGTGCCGCCGAAGCGAGCGCGCTGACCTCACGGATGCGGCGGACGCGATCGGCCGGCAACGCCAGGATGATTTCCGTGACGCCGAACTTCTCGGCGAGCTCCGTCATGCGCTCCGGCGCGCCGATCACCGGGATCCCGTGGATATGGAGGCCGTGCTTGGCCAGGTTGTCGTCGAGGAAGCAGACCGGCTCGATGCCGTGCCCGCGCCGGCTCAGCAGCTCGGAGGCGAGCTGGGCGCCGGTCTGGCCGGCACCGACGATGGCGATGCGTTCGACCACGCCCTTCGGGCCGCGCGGATCGGAAGAAAAACGTTCGCGCAAGGTACGGACCGAGACGCGGAAGCCGAGGAACAAGATAAGCGAGAGATTGAAGTCGACCAAGGTGACGCCGCGCGGGATGGCGAAATGCCTCGCCGCGTCGGAGCCGGCCGCGAGGATCGGCGCGCCGAGCATCAGGACCGTCGCTCCGAGCAGGGCGAGTCCCATGCGTAAGGCGTCAGGAAGCCGGAAGTAGTAGAAGACCCCGCGGAACTGTCCCGCCAGGCCGAGGAGAAGGACCTTGAGCGGGATCACCCATAGCAGCGCGTAGGGACGCTGGCCGGTGAGATAGCTCTCGAAAGCGGCATACCCGGCGTTCGTGGGCTCGTCCGAACCGACGAAGCGAAGCTGATAGGCGCACCAAAGCGAGAGCCCTGCGAGCAGGCCATAGGTCGCGAAATAAAACGCGGCGCGTTGAAGCGGATGAACCGGGGCTGACATGGGGTCCGATCATAATCCACCCTGCCGGGAATTATTCAATGACGATACGGAAGCCGAGCACCCGGGATTTGTCGCGGACGTAGGTCGGGCGGACGGGCAGCTCCTTGGGGCGTCCCTCGCCGACGCTGCCGCCGACCACGGGGGCGCGCGAGTCGCCGGCGGTCACCATGGCCCATTCTTCGACGTTGCCCAGCAGATCATGGAAGCCTCCGGGACCCGGCCCGGCCGTCGCCACAGGTCGGGCGTTGACCCCGTCGGTGTTCTCCGCCGTCCAGGCTTCGGCGGCCGGGCGCGGCCAGCCGGCTGTTCCGAGCGCGGCCCGGTATTCGGCGACAGTGGGAAGCCGCGCGGGCGAACCGAGCAGCCAGCCCAGCCGGAGGACGAAGGCCTCGGCCTCGGCATAGGCGACGGACTCGACGGGATTCGCTTCCCGCCGCTGTGAGCTCGGATTGGCCCCCATCACGGAAGCATAGAGCCCTTGGGGGATCTCGGTCCGGTACATCCTGGCCGGCGATCCAGGCAGAGGGATGAGCTGACGGTCGATAGCAGGCAGAAGCCCGCGCAAGGCGGCGGCGTGGTCGGACAGGTAATCCAGCTCCTGCCGCTCGAGGTCGCCCGGGGCGAACAGACCCGTCCCGGCCTCGTGCAGTCGGCGGGCCCGGCCCAAGACGTCTTCGATCAGACGGAGCGCGTCCTCCACGTGACGAGCCCGCAGGGCTTGGCGCATCTCCTCGCGGTGGGCGCGAACCTGGGCGATCTCGGCATGGAAGCGGGCTCGGTTCAGCCGCACCACCCA
>JBDKKH010000011.1:0-3944 GCA_039796215.1 Verrucomicrobiota bacterium | reverse complement strand
GCGCCGGTGTCGGCGCCGCTCTTCTTCTGCGTGAAGACGAGGCCCTTCTCGCCGACGGAGACGATGACCGGCTCTTCCTTGTTATAGTCGTCGCGCAGGATCGCTTCGGCGAGCGGGTCTTCGAGGAGACGTTCGACCGCGCGGCGAAGCGGGCGGGCGCCGTATTTCTCGTCCCAGCCGTTGTCGACCAGGTAGCCGCGGGCGGCTTCGTTGACGACCAGCTTGACCCCGAGGTCGAGGAGGCGCTTGGCGACCTTGTCGACCTCGATGTCGACGATCTTGGTCATGTGCGTCTTCGCGAGCTGCTGGAAGATGACGATGTCGGTGAGACGGTTCAGGAACTCCGGTTTGAAGGCGCGCTTGGTCTCGTCCATGATGCGCTCCTTGAGCTTCTCGTAATCGCGGGTGGAATCCACGCCGACGTCGAACCCGACCGAGTTATTGCGCTGCAGCACGTCGGCGCCGACATTGGACGTCAGGATGATGATCGTGTTGCGGAAGTCGACGACCCGGCCGAGCGAATCGGTGAGGCGGCCGTCCTCGAGGGCCTGCAGGAGCAGCTGGATGACGTCGGGGTGGGCCTTCTCGATCTCGTCGAACAGCACGACGGAGTAAGGCTTGCGCCGCACGGCTTCGGTGAGCTGGCCGCCTTCGTCATGGCCGACGTACCCGGGCGGGGAGCCGATGAGCCGCGAGACCGTGAACTTCTCCATGTACTCGGACATGTCGATCTGGATCACGGCTTCCTTCTCGCCGAACATGCGCTCGGCCAAGGAGCGGGCCAGCAGGGTCTTGCCGACGCCGGTGGGCCCGAGGAAGAGGAACGAGCCGATCGGCCGGCGCGGATCCTTGAGGTCGGCGCGGGAGCGGCGCAAGGCGCGGGCGACGACCTCGCAGGCGCGCTCCTGGCCGATGACGGCCGTCTGAAGGTCCTTCTCGAGCTCGAGCAGCTTCTTGGTCTCCTTCTTCTCGAGGCGGTTGAGCGGCACGCCGGTCCAGTCGGCCACGATATGGAGCATCTCCTCCTCGCCGACGACGATGCGCTTCTCGTCGCGCTTCTTGCGCCACTCCTCGAGCATCTTCTCGCGCTTCGCGCGGAGCTTCTTCTCGGTGTCGCGCAGGGCGGCCGCCTCCTCGAACTGCTGGTTGCGGGAGGCGTCCTCCTTCTGCTGGACGACCTTGTCGACCTCGGCCTGGACCGAGTCGATCTCCGGCGGGAGATTGAGCGAGCGGATGCGGGCGCGGGCGCCGGCCTCGTCCATCACGTCGATGGCCTTGTCGGGGAGGTGTCGGGACGTGATGTAGCGGTGGGAGAGGCGGACGGCGGCCTCGATGGCGGCGTCGGTGTACTCGCACTTGTGGTGCTCTTCGTACTTCGAGCGGATCCCGCGCAGGATCAGCACGGCGTCCTCGACCGTGGGATCGTCCACCTTGACGGACTGGAAGCGGCGCTCGAGGGCGGCGTCCTTCTCGATGTGCTTGCGGTATTCGGCGAGCGTGGTGGCGCCGACGCACTGGATCTCGCCGCGCGAGAGGGCGGGCTTCAGGATGTTGGACGCGTCCATGGCGCCTTCGGCGGCGCCGGCGCCGACGATGGTGTGCATCTCGTCGATGAAGAGGATGACGTTCTTGGCCCGCTTGATCTCATCCATGATGCCCTTGATGCGTTCCTCGAACTGGCCGCGGTACTTGGTGCCCGCGACCATCAAGGCGAGGTCGAGGGTGATGACCTTGCGGTCGAGCAGGATCTCCGGGACGATGCCCGAGGCGATCTCTTGCGCGAGGCCTTCGACGATGGCCGTCTTGCCGACGCCGGCCTCGCCGATGAGGACGGGGTTGTTCTTGGTCCGGCGGCAGAGGATCTGCACCACGCGGCGGATCTCCTCCTTGCGGCCGATCACCGGGTCGAGTTCGCCGGCCTTGGCGAGCTCCGTGAGATCGCGGCCGAAAGTCTTCAGCAGCGACAGGCGTTCGCCCCGGCCCGGGCGGGCCGAGTCGTCGCCGGAAGCCCGGCGCGAAGGCGGCGGGGAGTCCTCGGACGCGTCCTCGGAAGGCGGGGTGTCACCCTCCTTCTTCTCGCTGTCGTCGGCGGCGGAGGGGTCGATGTCGGCGAGGATCTCCTTGCGGCAGCGTTCCAGGTCGACGTCGAGCTGCTGGAGGACACGGGCGGCGACGCCCTCCCCTTCCTTCAGGAGGCCGAGCAGGATATGCTCCGTGCCCACATAGGCGTGCCCCAGGGCGCGGGCTTCGGTCAACGCATGGGCCATGACCTTCTGCACGCGCGGGGTGAGCGGGATCGTCTCCGGGGCCTTCGCCTCCTCGGGTCCGGGGCCGACCTGCTTCTCCACCGCGTTACGCACGGTCTTGAGATCCAGGCCCATACGGCCGAGGACATTGACGGCGACACCCTCGCCTAGCTTGATGAGCCCGAGCAGGATATGCTCCGTACCCACATAGTTGTGGTTGAACCGGCGGGCTTCCGCCCGGGCCAGTTCCACGACCTTGCGGGCGCGAGGAGTGAAATTATTGTTTTTGTCCTTATCCATGGAGAGGGTTGGGTTGAGGCTAAGCGCCTGAGATGGGGATAGCAGGGACTATGCCCGAACCTGAGACAGGTTCAAGCGTTCCCCCAAGGTTGGCGCCCGCGGCACCTTTTGCCTTTGCCAGCAACACGACCCGCCTGTTTCTTCATCCGCAAAACCATGGGTATCAGCATGCAAGCGGCGGGCGAAGCACTCCGGGACCTCGTCAAGGGTCTCAAAGGGCGTAAAGTGGCCGTATTAGGCCATATGCGACCGGACGGAGACTGCATCGGCTCCCAGACGGCTCTCTGCCGTATGCTCCTGGCCGAGGGCGTCGATGCGGTCTGCGTGAACCGCGACCGTATCCCCCCGAACCTCGTCCCTTACGCCGAAGGCGTGGCGTTCGTCAAAGGCGCCGATTATGACGCGACCGACCGGGTCGCCGTGATGGTCGACTGTGCCGATGCGTCCCGCGTAGGGACGGAACTGCTCGCCAAGTTCCCGGACGGCATCCTCGCCAACATCGACCACCACGCCTCCAACCCCGACTATGCCCGGACGAACATCGTCGTCCGCGAGGCCGCCGCCACCTGCCACATCCTGGCCGCCGGCGCCCTCGCCCAAGGCTTGGCCGTCGACGCCATCACCGCCAAGGCCCTGCACCTCGGCATCCTGACCGACACCGGCCGCTTCTGCTACCGCAGCACCACCGCCGACGTCTTCGCGATCATCGCCGAACTCGTCCGCCGGGGCGCCGACCCCGCCGAGGCCAACTACCGGGTCTTCGAACAGGAAAGCCGCGGCAAGCTCGAGCTCACCAAGCGCTTCCTGAACACCATCGCCTTCCACGAAGGCGGCAAGATCTGCTCCGGCGAACTCACGCAGGCGGACTACGTCGCGACCGGCACCTCCAAGGAGGACAAGGAGGGCCTGGTCGAATTCCCCCGCTCCGTCGAGGGCGTCGAGATCGCCGTCCTGATGGAAGAAGGCGCCGACGGCATCCGCGGCAGCCTCCGCGGCCGCGATCCTAAGCTTCGTCTGGACCTCTGCGCAGGCAAACTCAACGGCGGCGGACACATGCTTGCGGCCGGCTTCAACATGCAAGGCTGCCGGCTGCCGCAGGATCGCGAGAAGATCCTAGGCATCGTCATCGCCCACTACCGCGAATACTCCGCGAAATGAGCGAGTCCGTCGCCGAACCCGCGGGCGTCCTGCTCGTCGACAAGCCGCAGGGCATAACCTCGCATGACGTCGTGGACAGCGTCCGCCGGCTCTACCGGACGCGCCGCGTCGGGCACGCCGGCACGCTCGACCCGATGGCCACCGGCCTGCTCATCGTACTCGTCGGCAAGGCCACCAAGGCCTCGGACCAGCTGATGGCCCAGGACAAGGAGTACCTCGGCGAAGCCACGCTCGGCGTCG
>JBDKKH010000010.1:0-10038 GCA_039796215.1 Verrucomicrobiota bacterium | reverse complement strand
CGTCGCATCCGACCGTTCCGCCATCCTCGTCCTGAGGGCTAACTCGGCGCCCGCGACGTCCTTCGCATCCCTCCTCAGCGCCAAGCTTGCCTCCAGGTCAGCTGCATCGGGTGTGTCGGTTTCCCCGACCGAGAACGCCGCCCAGACGGAATCCCAGATGATCGTCGAATCTCGCGGCCGTGGCGCCCACTACCTGATCGACGTGACCGTCGCCCAGTTCAGCACGGCGACCGCCACGATCCTCGGACAGGAGCAACGCCGCATGGCCGCGACCCTGGCCTGGCGCGTGATCGACGTCACCGGGACCAACTCCGCGGTCGCTTCCGGAGAGGCCAAGGACTTCTCGCTGAATGACCCCGTGCTGCCGGTCGACGAACAATCTTCGGCCCTGGCCGACTCACTGGCCGCCAAGGCCGGTGACGCCATCTCTGCCGCGCTGGGCAAAGCCCAGACGCGCAATATCAACGATATCGCCGTGCCGGTGTCCATCGTGGCCGATGAGCTCACCTTCCCGGGCATCGTCATCAGCAAGGACAACACGCTGGCCCGATCGACCGAGAACCTGCAGGTCAAGCTTTCCGGATTCACCCTGCTCGTGGACGGCATCGCGGTCGGCACGGTCTCCGGCGACGAACCCATCTATCTGCCCGAAGGCCTGCACATGGTGGCTTTCCAGCGAAACGGTTTCGAACCTTGGTCGCAGCGGGTGCGGGTGACCAAGAACCTCAAGCTCAATCCGGTGATCCGTCCCGACGAAGCCGGCCTCGCTCGCTGGCGCTCCCAGATCGGGTACATGCAGGGCCTGACGATGGGCGCCAAACTGGACGAAGCCCAGGTGGCCCGCATCAAGGCCGACGCCGAACGTCTCGCGCAGAGCGGCTACCGGATCGATGTGCGGATGGACCGTAAGGAAAACGTCCAGAGCGACGTCAAGGTCAACGCCAAGGAACTCCCCGAACAGAAAGTGATCGTCAAATGATCGCTTCAAAACATCTGCTGCTCCTGCTCCCGCTCGCCGGACTTCTGGCGTCGGGTTGCACCTCGGATTACGCCCGTAACGCCGCCGGATTCCACGACAGTTTCGCAGGCGGCGACTACGGTACGGCGCTCGAACAGGCCACCAAGGCCACCGAAGCCGCCCAGCCTAACGATGCGGTCATCATGAAACTTCAGCTAGGCTCGATCCAGCGTGCGGCCGGCATGCCGACCGCCGCCGCCAAGACCTTCGAAGAAGCCGAGGACCTGTTCTCGGCCTACGACCGGACCCCGGAAGTATCGCTCAGCGGCGAGGGCATCTCGGCATTCAGCAACCCCTACGCCCTGCCCTACCGTGGCAAAGCCTATGATCGCACCATGGCTGCCACCTTCCAGGCGCTCAGCCACCTGCAGGCCGGCGACGGCGCCAAGGCGCGCGTCGCCATGAACCGCGCCCTCTTCCGACAGGAAGACGCCAAGCGTCTTTCCGCGGAGAAGGCCCGTATCGCGAGGGAAGAAGGCACCGCAGCCCGCTCGGCTGACGTCCGCACCTCTCAGGCCGCGGACAGCGACGCCGTCGCGAAGGCGACCCGGGCCAGCCAGGCGCTCTTGGCCGACCTCCCGTCCTACAAGGATTACGTCAACCCTTTCACCTCATGGCTGCACGGCGTATTCTTCCTGCATCGTGCGGAGACCCAGGGCGACGTCGAAAAAGCTCGTAAATCCCTCGAACTGGCTTCCGTGCTCCTGAAGGACAACTCCGTCGTGAAGGCGGACCTAGCCCTCGCCTCCGCGGGACAGGGCCGTCCCGCCGTCGCCGGCCAGACCACCGTTTACGTGCTGCATGAGTCCGGTCGCGCGCCGGTATGGTCGGAGAACAAGTTCACCTTCCCCTTCATCCTCGTCGACCAGAGCGCCCCGATCATCTCGGTCGCCCTGCCCGAGATGAAGCCGGTGCCGGACAGCACCGAACTCGTCGCAGTCTACGGCGGCAAAGAGACCAAGACGGATACCCTGCTCAACGTGGACGCCATCGCCGCCCAGGATTTCCGCGACGAATACCCCGTGGCTCGTAACCGGGCCATCGCCAGCGCGACCGTCAAAGGCATCGCGGCCTACGTGGCGAACAAGGCCGCCAAGGAAGCGGCCGACCGTAACAGCAACGGAGGAGGCGGGTTCATCATGCTCGCCACGCTGATCGCGACCAACGTCTACACCACCCAATCCGCGCAGGCCGACCTGCGTCACTGGTCCACCCTGCCCAAGAAGGTCTCGCTGGCCCGGCTCACCGTCCCGGCAGGCGCCACCCTCACCCTGCGCAACAGCCTCGGGGCTCCCGGCGTGCCGGTGACGCTCCCGGCCGGCAAGGCCGTCATCCTCAGCTGCAAGACCCCGGCGACAGGCGGTCAGCTTTCCGTACACACCATCACCCTCAACTGAAACACCCCATGAAACATACCATCACGCCCCTGCTGGCCGCGGCCCTGCTCGTCGGCTGCAGCACCTCCACCACCTCGAACGAGGTGCATGGCAACGAAGGAGGAAGCTACGAATACATCGCGGCCCACAGCACCTTGGCGCGCGTCGCCGAAGTCGTGAGCGTCAGCCCGACGACCGCCGAGGACGGCAGCAGCCTCAAGCTGGTCATCACGCTCCGCAACAACAGCAACTCGCAGCAATACGCCAAGTACACCATCACCTGGCTCGACGAAGCCGGCGCACCCGTGGCCGGAGCCCTCGAGGTCGCCCGCCAGATCACGCTGCCCACTGGCCGCACGACCTTCTCCGCCGTCGCGACCAGCCCGCGGGCCCGCAAATACAAGCTCCTCATCTCCGAAGCCAAATAATCCATGAAACATACCCTCCTCATCCTCGCCCTGGCCGCGATCACCGGCTGCCAGACGACGCCCGCCGTCTATGTCGACGCCAACAAAGGCGCCGGCATCGTCTCGCTCGACAAGATCGACGTCCAGGATTTCGCCAATGCGGCGGACTCCATGCTGCAGTCCCTATACGACTCGGCCGCCTTCGCCGGCGCGAGCCGTGACGGCCAGCGCCCCGTGTTCATGCTCGGCAACATCACGAACGACACCGCCAGCAATTTCGACACCGAGCTCCTGACCAAGAAGATCACCGTCTCCCTCACCCGGAGCGGCAAGGTCGGCGTGGCCAAGGCCGCCGGTTTCGGCGGGCCCGCCGACAAGGCGGCCGCCGAAGCGCGACGCAACGCGGCCTTCCTCGGCGCCGAGCCCGCCAAGCCCATCCTGCCGGACTTCACCCTCTCCGGGAAGATCATCGAAGCCCGGGCCCAGGCCGGCAACGTCCGCCAGACCTCGTACATCTTCCAGCTGAGTCTGACCGACGTGAAGAGCGGCTTGGCGACCTGGGAAGAGGAGAAGACCATCACCAAGATGGGCTCCAAGAACCAGGTCGGCTTCTGAACGAAGCACTAGCCTGCAAAGCCCCGCGAGGGGCTTTTTTTTGGCCAGTTGAAAACCGCACGCACCTGGGCAAACGAGGGAGCGCCTTACAGGTCATAAGCGGGCAAGTTGACATGGGGAGACGCACATCCCCTCGCCCACGTGTCACAGTGCCTGCATGCCCCCTAGAAGGTCAACGCACGCCCCAGATTTTCTCGAGGACGGGGATGACCGCAGGATCCTTGGCCTTGAGTTCGGCGAGATCGAACGGCTCCATGTCATTCCGTTCGAAGTAAGCCTCCGAAGTCTCGGCGAAATACTCCATCTGATTGGTCATGGCATAGGCCTTCGAGGGGTTGTCCGCGAATTTGTCGCCGGTCCAACGCTTGACGGCGTCATAACCTCCCGCGGCCTTGGCCTGGCGAAAGGCGGCGAGGATATCGGGGTTCTCGTAGCCGCCCGGGACGACCTGATCGTGATAGGCATGAGCGAGTTCGTGCAGGACGAACACCGGCATACGCCGGATCTCGGGCTCGAAGCGGTCGATGTCGGTGAACTCGACCGCCTTGGCCAAGGCGATCTCGCGTCCGGCCTGCTTCACCCAGGCGAGCCCACCATGATACTCCGCCGTGGGGCGTACTCCGGGATAAGGAAGCGAGAAATTGAGCGGCACCGCGCGCAGGCGCTCGACGGCCTTGGCCGGAACGAGCCGCTCCACCTTGGCGAGCTGCGCATCGAGCAGGCCGACGGCCTTTTCGACGACGGCGGCGTCCTTGGCGATCAGGCGTTCGTCGATACGCAGCGTCCAGCCGCGCACCTGCCGTACTTGGCGGTCCCTACCTGCCATCTGCAGCGCGACCTTGCCGAGGGCGTCCCCGACGAGGAAATAGGTCTCGGCGTTGCCGAACTCGTGATGGCCGTGACCGGGATTAGGCGAGTCCGCCGCCTTCCGGACGAAGGCGCGGGTGGGCACGAACACCACGTCGTCCTTGAACTCCGGCCGTTCGGCGACCGCCGCCTGCGCCTCGCGCAAGGCCTTCCATTCCTTCGGGGCTTCGACCCAAGGGCCGGTGAGCTCTCCGATGATGAAAGGCAGCTTCGCCACGCCTAATTCCCGGCGGACGTCGCGGATGAGGTGCGCAAGGTTCTCCTCGTACTGAGGGACGGCCGTCTTCGCGTTCACGCCGTCGTTCCAACCCTGGTACCAGACGAAGCCGGCCAGCTCCACCGGTGAGCCATCGTAACCAGGAAAATCCCGCCTGAGGTTCGCCAGCGCCTCACGGACCTCCGCGATCATCTTCAAGTAATACGGGCCGACCTGGCCGCCGGCGCCGGGCGGGCGGAAATCCTGATAGAGGCTCTTGCCGCCCCACGCCGTCTTGATGAGCAGGACCTGGTCGCGATATGCCTCGCCGACGACATGGCCGAACTGGAATTCGGGCCCGAAGTGATGCCGGCTCACATAAGCCCCGAATCCGAGGGACAAGGACCCGGCCTGCAACGGCTGCCCTTCTCGCTGGTAGCGCACCCAGACGTCGGGACGCACCGTCCACGTGCCGTCCGGCTGTTTGAGATGCGCATACCGTTCGGCCGTACCCGGCCGGGCCATGACCTCCACCAAGGTGCCCTTGCCGTCGTTATAGTTACGTCCCGCCAGGTCGGCCACGCCCTGCCCCTGCATGTTGGACTGCCCGGCGAGGATGAAGACCTTCAGCTTGCGCGCCGGCTCCGCCGCGACGCAAAACAGTGACCAGCACAGCAAGATCGGGGCGAGTCTCATGAACACGTTATCCGCGCTCCGCCCCGGAGCCGCAAGCCGACACGGAGACGGGGCTTCCTAGCCAGAGATGAGATTTACGCTGATTCAGAGCGTCTTCAGGTAGGCGGCGATGTCGGCCACCGACTGGTCGGCCAGGCCCATCTGCGACGGGTAGAGCATGAGGGAGCGCTTCAGGGGGGCGATCTCCTTGACCTTGGCCTTGGGGATGGTCTGGACGATACCGCCCAGGCACTTGACCATGACCGGGTCGGCGTCGCTGAGGACGATGCCATGGACGACGACGCCGTCGGTGGTGGTCAGGCGCACGCCTTCGAAGCCATGCGAGATCTCGGCGGAGGGACGGGAGATGCCGAGGACGACGTTCTCGACCGACTGCTGCTTCCCGTACGAGGTCAGGTTGGGGCCATAGTCGACGCCTTGGTCACCGAGGCGGTGACAACCCAGGCAGACGGCGGCGGCGACCTTGCCGCGCACGGCGTCACCCTTCAGGGCGGCGATCTTCTCGACCGAGGACAGGGGCTCCGCGTCCGGCGCCTCCGGCAGGAGGTCCACCGGAGTGACGACGGCCTTGGCGGGATCGTAGAGACCGCGCAGCTTCATGACTTTATCGACGTCGAACTCCTTCCAATCATTGCCCTTGCGGCTCTGCAGCCACCAACTGGCCAGTTCGCGGTGTTCGAAGGTCTTGTCGAGGGCGAGTTCGACCATGGTCGCGACGGCGGCGGCGCTCTTGGTGAAGGCGAGGCCGGTCAACGCGACCTTGGACTCCTCCTTCGACAGCTTGCCGGAAAGCAGGCGCTCGCGGACGCCGGCGACGGACTGGGGCGGGTGCAGGCGCCAGGTCAGCGCCGCGAAGGCCGGCGTCCAGGTGGCCGGGGCGGAACCCAGCTCCTTGGCGATCGCGGCATAGACCTCGGCCTCGCGGTCGATCGCGCCGAGGCCGATCGCCTCGAGGTAGGAGCGGTCCTTGCCATCGAAACCCTTGGCGACGGTCACCAACGTGGCGACGGCGGCCGGGGTCTTGAAGTCGCGGAGCGCGAGGGCGACCTCGCGACGGACCGCCGGGGAGGCGTCGGTCGCCGCGGCCTGGCAAAGGGCGAACACATCGCGACCGGCGGAGCGGAGGGCGCGGAAAGCCACCAAGCGACGGGCCGCATCGGCGGACGCGAGTTCCTTGCGGGCCAAGGCGGCGCCCTTGTCGCCCAGCTGGGCGAGCAACCAGACCGCGCGGGAGGCGACGTAAGGATTGGGGTCGGCCAGCAAACCCGCGACATCGTCGACGACTTTGTCGCCCTGGGACTTCAGGCGGGCGAAACCGGCGCCACGGACGTTCGGAGCGGGACTCCGCAAGGCGAGCAGCTGGCCTGCGGTGGTGGAGAGGTCGATCTTCGGGACGACCGACTTGAAGCCCTTCGGAGCGAGGCGGTAGATGGTGCCGGTGTAGCGGCCGTCGCCCGTGCCGTGGCCGCCCACGCCGGAATCGAACCAGTCGGCGAAGTAGATCGCGCCATCGGGACCGACGGTGATGTCCGACGGGCGGAACAGCGTCTTGAGCGCGCCGGGCGTACCGGTCGCAGCAGGCGCACCTTGTACGCGCAGGAAGTCGGAGCCGGTCCATTCCTTCTCCTTGTTGGAGGTGATGAAGTCGAAGCGTTCCAGTTTCATGCCGGCGCCGTCAGGCTTCGGGAAGTAACCGAAGACCACGTTCTTGCCGGCCTCGCAGGCGAGGAGGAGTCCGTTCCACTTGTCGCCGAGGGCGCCGTTCTCATAGAAGGCCACGCCGGTCGGCGAGCCGCCGCCGTAGACGTCGCCGGCGGGCATCGTGTTCGGATCCTCCTGACGCCACTCGGCGACCGGGGTCTCCTGGCCGGGGCGCTTGTCGGCGCCCCAGGCGCGCTTGCCGTCGAGGGACGCGAAGCCGGCGTTGCCGCCCTCCATGACCAGCGTGACGCGGCAGGCGGGCGGATCGTCGTTGTCGCTCTGGTAGAGGTCGCCCAAGGAGTTGACCGCCTGCTCGTAGCTGTTGCGGTAGTTGTGACCGACGATGCGGAGGTCGGAGCCGTCGGGATTCATGCGGACCGAGAAGCCGCCGATCCAGACGTTGCCGTCGTCGCTGCGCTTGCCGGCGATGCCGCCGAGCATGTAGGGGCTGCCCATGTAGAAATGCCGGCCGGCCTTGTCGACGAAGTCCGCGCCGGTGTTGCCTTGGTTGAAGTTCCACTTCCCGTCGGGGCCGACGGTGACGCTGTGGAGCGAATGGTCGTGCTGGCGGCCGTTGAAGCCGGTCAGGAGCACCTCGCGCTTGTCCACGGCCGGGTCGAAGACGCCGTTGCGGTCGACGTCGGTGTAGACAAGGAGATCAGGCGGCTGGGAGACGACGACCTTGCCGTCGATGGCGGCCACGCCCAAAGGCGAGGCGAGATTGGGATCCTGGACGAAGACGGTCGTCTTGTCGGCCTTGCCCGCGCCGGTGGTGTCCTCGAGGATGACGATCCGGTCGCCCTCGGGCCGACGGCGTCCCAGGCGACGGTAGTTCACGCCCTCCGCGACGAACAGGCGGCCCTTCTCGTCGAAATCGATGTTGGTGGGATTGAAGAGCTGCGGTGAGGTGGCCCAGACGGTGACCTCGAAGCCCTCGGGCACCGTGAAGAGTTCGGGCGGGACGAGCGTCGGCTTACCTTCGACGGAGGCGGCCTTCGGCTCAGCCGGCTGGGCGCCGAAGACAAGGAAGCGGATCGCGGCCGCGCTGAGCTTGCCGGTCCGCTCCATGGCGCCGTCATCGATGGCGACCTGCGCGCGGAAACCGACGACCCCGGCGGGGAGGTCGTAGGCGATGACGGAGGGGGCGTGCGTGCCGATGCCGTTCGCGTAGACTTTCTTCCCCACGGAGAGCGCGCCCTTCGAGTTGTTCTTCCCGACGCGCACGGCGCCATGGCCGGCGGTCGCGGATTTCCACTTCAGGTCGATGAGGTTGCGGATGGAGCCATCGGCCATCAACAGGGTCGGCTCGATCCAGTCGGCCCAGTCGCAGTTGTCGTCGCCGAGGTCGGAGACCATCAGGTAAAGCTCCTTGGCTCCCTTGAGATCAGCGGTGATTTCCGTCAGTCGCTGCTTGTCGGCCGTGGTGATGTCCTTGGTCTGGGCGAGCGGCTGAGAGGAGCCCGGCTTGGCGGAGACAGGAGCGGCCGAGCCGGGAGCAGCTGCGGCGGGCGCGGCGGCGGCAGGCTTCTCCGTCGGCACGACGGCGGGCTTGGGCGGGGCGGAGAAAGCCTTCTCGCGGGCCACCTGGATGGGCGCAGCGGGGATCTTGGCGAACTCGCCCGCCTGCGGGATGGTCAGGCGCTTGGCCTCCCCCTTCGCGTCGAGGTTGGCGTTCAGATCATCCTCGGAGAGCGGGTTCGACTTCACGCCGTCGGCCGGGACCTCGACCTTGGCGGCCCAGACGACCGCGTTGAGCACGAGCTTGCGGAAACCATCGATGGCCCAGTTACGGTGGTAATGGCCGCCGGTGAAGCCGACGCCGCGGCCGCCGTCGGCGCGCTCGACGCCCCACATCAGGGTCTGCTTCTGGCCGATGCCTTCGACGCCGTGCTGGTTCCAG
The DNA here is from genome assembly GCA_039796215.1 of Verrucomicrobiota bacterium. Taxonomy (GTDB): domain Bacteria; phylum Verrucomicrobiota; class Verrucomicrobiia; order Opitutales; family UBA953; genus UBA953. The sequence goes on along the minus strand of JBDKKH010000010.1, from coordinate 1,262 downwards.
AGGTTGATGTACTGCTTGATGTTCTCGCGGGTCGGCGTGGCGGTCACGAGGTCCAGCACCTTGGAGCGGTCCGCGAGGAAGCGCATGTGGTAGTAGAACTCATCGTAGGCTTGGACGAGGCCGGTGACACCGCGGGACACCGGGTGATTGGGCAAGGCCTCAAGGTCGGCGACCCAGTGGGGGTTGACGGACCAGCCCGACTCGAAGGCGCCGCCGATCCACGGGCGGAAGTACAGGTCGCCCCTCTTCACGTCGGGATGGACGGCGTAGTGCATGAAGACGATGCCCGTGCCCTTCTTCGCGAGGGCGTCGACCTTGGTCCAGCCCTTGCCCACGACGCTCGCGCCGTCGGCATAGATGACGAGGCACTTGATGCCTTCGAGGACGGACTCGTCCTTCGGCCAGCCGGAGACGACCATAGCCTTGAGCCCGAGTCCGCTCTGCTCGTTGATCGCCTTCGCGAGCAACTGACAGCCGGCGTTATATTCGTGCTCCCCGGGACCGTGGCTCCGGCCTCCGGCCAGGAAGACGATGTCGGCCGCGGCGGCCGGGAGGGCCGTCAGGGCGAGCAGGAGGAGGGCGCCGAGGGCGCGGAGGGACGTGGACTTCATGACAAAAACAAGGGCGCGCAAGGGGTGGGGGTATCCTTTGCAGACAGGAGAAATCGGAGAAGGTTGGAAGAATATTACCGAAAAAGCGGCCACCAACCCCTTCAGGGCTAAAATGATGGGGTCAGCCGTTACCACGGAAGACTGATATCAAATCAGCCCTTAAGCCTCGCTTTTAGTTTCAGCGCAATCGAAGTCGCAGGCCGACCCCTTGTTCGGCCCGCTCAATTCAAACTAGCCGATTCTTACCACTACGGCCGTGGTATCACAAAAAACGCGATCAAGGCCTACGCCTATTACAAACTATCCGGACTAACCAACGAGCTAGTGATGAAGAAGCTAGGCGTTCTAGAAAAGAAATTGTCTCAGGAAGACCTCGGACTCGCTGAAGAGCTCAAGGTGTTAATTAAAGAACAGTTAGCTCGGCATCTAAGGAACGTCCCAAAAACCAGGGAACTCGAAAACCCTGAATCAAAATGATTCACCCGAGACACCTGAACGCATAGGAAGACCTGAAGGAGATAGAAGCTCAGGTCGCTGCAAAGCAGGCCGGGAAGTGAGCGCGAGCTAACCGCCAGCCGCGGATACCTTAAGCCTTACCCTGCCCGGCGACCGGGTTGGAATAAACCCCCTGGGATTGTAAGCCTATGAGGG
>JBDKKH010000009.1:0-3407 GCA_039796215.1 Verrucomicrobiota bacterium | reverse complement strand
TACCTTAAGATCTTCGCTCAAAGGGAGACCGGAAACCGGAAAGTTTGCTACGGGCATTCTCCTGAAGGTGACGGGTGAAGGCCATTGGGGCCTCGGCCTTTCGGGGTCCAGCCGTTCAGCCTTCGGCAGTCAGCTGCAGGTTTCAGCCATAGCTCAAAGTGAATCGGTCCTACCCCAACCCCTATCGCTGTCCCTACCCCTATCTCACCTTTGCACACGCCTCCACCTCCGGCCAACCGGCCAACTGATCAACCGATCAACCAACTGCTCCCTGTTCATGCCTCCGGGCCTCTGCGCCTCTCATCGGCCACCCGCCACCCGCCCCCTGAGGCCGCCACCTGCCACCCGGGAATTTGCCTCCGCCTCCACCTCTGGCCAACCGGCCCTCTGGTCAACGGATCAACCGATCAACTAATCAACTAATTCCACGCCTCGCGCGCTCAAATCAATCCCGCCTCTTCGGCAATCTGATCAATCTTATGTTCCAAGACGGCGACTTTCGCCTGCAGCGCCGCGACCTGCCTCGACAATTCGTGGTTCTGGGCGACGAGCTGTGCGAGGAGGGCGAGGATCTGTTCGTTGGTATGGTGATGATTCACTGGATGATGAAAAAGGGCGTGCGGAAAAATCATGCCGTCGCGGGCACGGCGGCGACGGAAGGCGCGGATTTCCCCCTGGAGCGGGGAGAGGGGAGACGGCCGGTCGGCCTATGGTCTGAGCGCGAAAAATCCCCTGGGGTCAGCTTACGCTGCACCCTCTTAGGAAATTTATTCGGCCCATTGAAGACATGTCCAAGAAGATGCCATCACCCCCGCGCCCTGTCAACCTCCCGCCTGAGGGAAACCCATAGATAATTATACCTAGGCAGGATTGACCTTATTCACGTAGGCCGCGGCGCGGAGGACGGTGGCGGCGTGGAGGCGGGCGGTGTGCTCGCGGTCCCGGTTATAGCCGCCGCCGTAGAGGACCACGGTGGGGATGCCGGCCCGGGTGACGAGGCCGAGCACGTGCTCATCACGGGCGGCGAAATGTCCGTCGTTCAACTTCATCTGGCCGAAGCGGTCGTCCTCATGCGGGTCCGCCCCGGCGATCCAGAAGACGAGGTCCGGCGCGAAGGCGTGCATGGCCTTGGCGAGGCTATCTTCCAACGCCTCGAGGTAGGCGTCGCCGGCGACGAACCGCGGGAGTTCGACGTCTAGCGAGCCGGGCGTCTTGAGGGAGGGGTAGTTCTTGCCGACGTGGATCGAGTACGTGAACACGCGCGGGTCCGCGGCGAAGATAGCGTGGGTGCCGTTGCCTTGGTGCGCGTCGGTATCCACGATGAAAGCCCGCAGGCCGGGCCGGGTGCGGTGAAGGTCCCGGATGGCGATGGCGACGTCGTTCAGCACGCAGTAGCCCTGGCCTTGGTCCGGGAAAGAATGATGGGTCCCGCCGGCGAGATTGCAGGCCAACCCGTCCGCCAGGGCGGCTTCGGTGGCCGCCAAGGTGCCGGCGACTTCGAGGCGCGAGCGGGTGAGCAAGGCCTCCGAGGCGGGCAGGCCGAGCTTGAGCGCAGCGACATGGTCGAGCGCGCCAGCCCGGATCTGCTCGAGGTATTCGGCGGTATGGACCAGCCGGAGTTTTTCGAACGGCGCGGGCTCGATGCCATGGATCGAGAGCGAAGGCATCCGCGCGGCCCGGATCATCGCCTCCGCCCGCCAGAATTTGTCCATCGGAAAGGGGTGTTCCTCCGGCAGCGGGAAGACGTAGCCCGGATCGTAAAAACAACGCACCCCCCGATAGAGTCGGAAAAACCACCGGGCGCAATCGGCAGGGGAACCATAAGTGTCCGGCTTCAAGGCAGGGGCGCGTCGGCGCCGCGTCCGCAGGCTAGGGCGGGGCTCTCCGAGCCCGCCGAAGGGGGATGATCGGCGGACGGCTCGGAGAGCCGTCCCTACCTAAGATGCCGCGGACGCGACATCGTCGCGCCCCTGCCTGGGTTGGGCACGCGGTGCTGCCCAGCGTGTCATGAGATAAATATCCTGGGTGGTGGGCCTCAGGGTGCCGAGGTTGAAATCGGGGCCCTAGGCGCCTTGCTCGGGTAATGAGCTTGCCCGAAAGCATAGGTCCGCGGATCTCGCTGAACTCTATGGGGTATCCGTACGCCGCCTGAACGAACAGGTTCGCCGCAATTTGGAACGATTCCCCGCCGATTTTGCCTTTCAGCTAGCTCCCGAGGAGTGGGTGAACTTGAAGTCGCAATTTGCGACTTCAAGTTCGCACGGCGGGGCGCGCACCTTGCCCTGGGCTTTTACGGAGCACGGCGCCATCCAGGCCGCAAACGTGCTGAATAGTCCCCGTGCGATACAGGTCGGGCTAGCGGTCGTTCGCGCCTTCGTGGCCTTACGTTCGGTCCATGCGAATTATGCCGAGCTGGAGGAATGTGTTCGCCGGTTGGCGGACAAGGTCGATGGCCATGAAACGGAGCTCTCCGCTATCGTCGCGGCTATCCGGCAGCTGGCGTCTTCTTCCGCTCCAGGAAAGCGGCGTAAAATCGGTTTCAGTTAGAGGCGGGTGGTCCGCTCACCTCGTCAAGAACTCCCGGTCAGCGGCTTGGCACCAGAGGCGGTAGATGTTGAGGACGTTCTTACGGATGCCGGTGACGGGAATCTTCAGGAAGCCTTGGCGCTTGGCCGCTTCGAACAGGATCCGCTCTTTCTGGGTCAGCCGATGCCCGACCCCGCGATGCCCGATCTTGCCCCGTGTCGACTCGCCGCGGCTGAGCCGTTCGACGTCGTTCTTGTCCGGCTTAGGCATCCGCTAAACCTAAATCAGAAAAGCCCGATCGCAAACCCGCCCTTACTTTCGCCTCCGGTGGGCGCGTAGTTCCCTGGCGCGCTTACGCCAGGCGGCGATGACCTTGCGGGGCTTGCCGGCCAGCTTGGCGCAGTCGGCGGCGTGCTTGGCGCAGAGCGACGCCTCGGAGAGGGTGAAGCCGTAGCGGGCGAAGGTATCGGCGGCCAAAGTCATGGCCTCGAACTCGCTTTCGGCATGGTGCGAGATCCGGATGAACCCCGTGAGCCGCAAGGTCTCCTTCGCTCCGAACAAGGGATGGGCCCCGTGGGCGACGTTCATGAGTCGGCGCAGCGGATCGAGGTAAGCCAACTCCCGCGGGTATTTCTCATAGGCGATTTCGAAGAGCCGGATGGTCTCCGCGATCGGATGGGCCTGCAGGGCTTTCCATCCATGCTCCTGGACGTGTTGTTCCCGGGTGTCTCGCTCGGGCAGCGGTTGCTCCGCGGGGTATTCTTGGAATTCGTAATCCTGATAGAAGAAGGTGTGGTGGATCATGTCGGGGGAGCCCCTCTATGTTATCAGCCTTGTCCAATGGGCGCGATACCCCGGGGTAGGGGCGGGCGGCCCGCACG
>JBDKKH010000008.1:0-3593 GCA_039796215.1 Verrucomicrobiota bacterium | reverse complement strand
TAGGATGATTGGCGGTTCGAGCTCGTTCGCGAAGAGGGTTTTAATTTCGGTATGGATGAGTCAGGTTCGGGACCCAATCACCGGCGGTTGTCTGTCTGGGTGGAGGCGTGTGATCTGGCGGCAGCCGTTTACCTGATGTGCCGGACTAATGGCGCGAAATTAGATGCAGGGCTTGTCGATCAACTCAGACGTGCGGCGGTTTCCGTGCCGTCGAATATCGCCGAAGGAAACGCCAAGGGTAGCAATCGGGATGCGCTTAAGTTTCTGTACATCGCCAGGGGCTCATTGGCGGAACTGGAGACCCAGATGGTGATTTGCGCTAAGGTCGGCCTGCTGGCGGAATCGGATGTCCGTAGGATCGCCGAGCATTCTAGCCGGGTGGGGCGCCAGCTCGGAGGTCTTATACGATACCGTAAGTCGCGACCCGACTAGCTGGCCTCCGCATTGCCCCATCCATTCAGCCCTCAACGCAGTCCTCAACTCAGTCATCCGCTCAGCCCTCTGCTTTTTACCCTTCCTCCCGCTTGCCTTCTTCCCCGCCCCCTTACTCTTCCTCCCATGTCCCGCCTCGACGTCGTCCGCTCCCGCATCGCGCCCGCCCGTGAGCGTCTGCTCGCGCATCCGCTCTATGCGCGCATGCGCTCCCTGGACGACGTGCGCGTGTTCATGGGCTCGCACGTCTTCGCGGTCTGGGACTTCATGTCGCTGCTGAAGCGCCTGCAGCGCGAGCTCACCTGCGTGAGCGTCCCCTGGGTGCCGGTCGGCGACGCCGAGGTGCGGTTCCTGATCAACGAGATCGTCTGCGGCGAGGAGTCCGACGTCGACCCGCGCGGCGGACGGATCGCCCATTTCGATCTCTACCTCCGCGCCATGCGCGAGGCCGGGGCCGATACGACCGCCATCGACAAGGCGCTCGCCTCCGTCCGCTCGGGCGGTTCGACCGCCGCCGCGCTCGTCTCCGCCGGCGTGCCGGCCGGCGCCGCCGCCTTCTCCGGCGCGACCTTCGCCTTGGCGACCGGCGGCAAGGCCCACGAGGTCGCCGCGGCCTTCACCTTCGGCCGCGAGGACCTCATCCCCGACATGTTCACGGAACTCGTCACGCGTCTCGGCCGCGAACACCCCGGCAAGCTCGACACCTTCCGCTATTACCTGGAGCGGCATATCGAAGTCGACGGCGGCCACCATGGCGCGATCTCGCTCCGCATGGTCGAACTCCTTTGCGGCGACGACGATCGCAGATGGGACGAGGCCGCCGCGGCCGCGGTCGCCGCCATCGAGGCGCGCCTCGCCCTCTGGGACGCGATCGTCCGGGAGTTCCCGCCGGTCTGAGCTCAGGGCGCCGGCCTAGCGCGTGCGCAGCAGGATCACGCCGACGATGGCGATCGCGCCGCCCACCCAAAGCCGCCAGGAAGGACGCCGGCCTTCGATCGCCCACTGCATGAGCAGGACGATCAGGGGCGTGAGCGCGACGACGCTCAGCACCAAGGCGGCGTCGTGGCGCGTGAGCGCCCATTGGTAGCAGGCCACGCCCAAGGCCGGCCCGGAGACGCCGTTCATCAGCATCCACCATGGAGCGACGGCGAAGGCGTAGGGTCGACGCAGGCCGCCCAGCAGCCCGCCGGCGCGCGCATTCCAGAGGACGAAAAGGATGACGATGGGGATGCCTCCGAGCAGGCGCACGAAGCCCTGCGTGAAGCCGTCCGGGATGGCCTCGCCGGCGCGCGCGCAGGCATCCACCGCCATCGGCGTGCCGACCGCGCCGCAGGCCTGGCCGAAGGCCGAGAGCAAGCCGAGCCAGACGCCGGTCCGGCGGTCGGCGGCGTCGCCTTCCGCCGGCGCCCCGAGCGCGACGCCGACGCCGACGAGGATGACGAGCGCCGAGAGCATCTGCGGGCCGTTCGGCGAGAGTCCGAGGATCTCGTACTCGAGGAAGAGCGCGATCGGCGCGGCGAGGCACTGCGTCAGCAGCATCGTGAGCCCGACGCCGATGCGCGGCAGGGCGTGGAAGAGGGCGATGTCGCCGACGCCGAGGCCGAGCGCGCCGCCGAGCAGCAGCCAGCCCCAGCCGGCGCAGAAAGGGTGGCTGCCGCTGAGCAGCACGAAGCCGCCGACCAGCACGAAGGCCACCAGCAGCCGTCCGAGGTTGGCGAGGTCGGGGCCGTGATGCGCGGAACTGCGCCGGGCGCAGGTCACCGACCACGCATAGAAGAAGGCGGCTCCGAGGGCGTAATCCATCAGTCGAATTTCTCCAGCACGGCCACGCCGACGGCATCGGCGCGCAGCCGTCCTTCGCCGGTCAGGCGGAAGCGGGTGCCGGCGAGTTCCATGAGGCCTTCCTCGACGAGGTCGGCGAACAGGTCGCGGACGCCTTGCGGCAGGGAGGTGCCGAACCGCGTGGCGAGCGCGAAAGGATCGACGCCGGCGTTGAGTCGGAGGCCGAAGACGAGCGCGTCGCAGAGCAGGTCGGCCGGGCCGAGGTCCTTGACCTGCTCGAGCACGGGCTGGCCGGCTTCGACGCCCTTGATCCACTGCTCCAGGTTGGCGGGGTTGGTCCAGCGACGGTCGCCCCATTGCGATGACGCCGACGGGCCGTAGCCGATCCAGGAGCCCATCTCCCAGGTGATCAGGTTGTGCCGGCAGGCGTGCCCGGGCCGCGCGAAATTGGACGTCTCGTACTGGGCGTAGCCTCCGGCTTCGAGCGTCTCCCAGGTGCGACGGTAGAGGAAGGCTTCCAGCTCGCGGTCGATCTTCACTTTGCCCTGCGACAGCTTCACGAACATCGCGGTGTCCTCCTCGAAGGTCAGGCAGTAGGTGGACAGGTGTTCGGGCTCGAGTTCCATGGCCCGCTCGAGGTCGTCGGTCCAACGCTTCTCATCCTGGCCCGGAATCGCGAAGATGAGGTCGAGATTGCGGGAGGCGAAGCCGGCGGCCTCGATGAGTTCCCAGGCCTCCTTGATCTGCTTGGGCGAATGCCGCCTTCCCAGTGCGTCGAGCGTGGCGTCGTCGAAACTCTGGACGCCCATCGAGACGCGCGTGACGCCGATCTCCTTGAGCGCCGCGAGCTTGTCCGCGCGCACCGACGAAGGGGCGAGCTCCACCGTCCATTCGCCCGGCTGGCCGGCCGCCCTGACCATCGCATGGCCGAGGCGCCGCAGGTCGTCGGCCGGGAGCAGTCCCGGCGTACCGCCGCCCCAGAAAGCGGTCTCGACGCGGCCGGGAGGATGGAGCTCCAGCTCGCGTTCGATGGCGGAGAGGTAGCGGTCGATCTCACCGCGCTTAGGCTGCTCCTGGTAGAACGAGCAGAAGTCGCAGGACGACGCGCAGAACGGGACGTGCAGGTAGAGGGCCGTCGCGGACTGGACGGACGCGGACATCACTCGAGGCCGAGCTGCTTGCGACCGGCTTCGGAGATCATGCGCGGATTCCAGACCGGGTCCCACACTATCTCGACTTCGGCGGACTCGACCCCGGGGAGGGCTTCGAGCTTCGATTTCGCGTCGGCGGCGATGACGGGTCCCATGCCGCAGCCCTGGGCCGTCAGCGTCATCTTGGCGGCTACCTTCTGCCCGCCCTTGTCTCCGGGAGAAAGCTCG
>JBDKKH010000007.1:0-4348 GCA_039796215.1 Verrucomicrobiota bacterium | reverse complement strand
CCCTGCTTTTTCTCCTCGCGTGGCTCGGACCCGTGGTCGCCGCGGAAACCCCCTCGGCCGCGGAAAGCGCCTATGCCAAAGGAGACTTCGTCGGGGCCGCGACGGCTTGGACCGAAGAAATGGGCGTCGAAGGCGTCACCGCCGGACGACTCGCGGCCCTCGGCAATGCGGAATGGCGGCTAGGCCGCAAGGGACGCGCGATGGTCTGCTGGGAACGGGCCCTGCGACTCGACCCATGGGATCCGGTGGCTCTCGCCGGCATCCGGCACGCCCAAGGCGCCGGCGGCGTCGACCGACCTGCTCCGACCTGGACCGAGGTCTATGCCTCGGTCTTGCCGGACGATGCCTGGTGGATGCTCGGCTTGGGCTCGTTCTGGTGCGCCCTGCTCTGCGTGGCGTTCCCCCGCTGGCGCGGACGTCCCGCGAGCGAGGCCAATCACCGCGCCCGGCTTGGCGCGCTCACGCTGCTCGCCCTCTCCCTGCCCGGCATCTGGGGCGGACGCTCGCTCGAACAGCGCGCCGTCATCCGGCGGACGGAGGTCTCGCTCCGACTCACCCCGACCCGGCTCGGAGAACCCTTGTCAGGGCTGGACGAAGGCGATGTCGTCCGCGTCGATCGCCCTTTCAACGGCCACGTCCGGGTGGTCACCGCCGACGGGAAGACCGGCTGGGTCCGTTCGGGCGAGCTGGAAGACGTGCGCGGCGAGGGCCCGCCCGCCGACCTCGACCCGTCCGCGGCGCCCTGAGCCTTTCGCCTTGGACTAGGGCGAAGGCTCGGCTTGGATGCTGGCGTGCGCCTCCTCGACCGCCACGTCCTGACCGAAACCGCCGTCGCCGGCGGCGTCGCCACGGGCGCGTTCGTCTTCGTGCTGGTCGCCGGCAATGTCCTCAACCAAGTCTCCGGCGCCGTGGCCGCCGGCCGGGTCAGCGGTTGGGAAGGCTTGGAACTCATCGCCCTCCTCATCCCCGGCGTGCTGCCTTATGCCCTGCCGCTCGGACTGCTCACCGGCGTGCTGCTCGCCTTCGGACGGATGGGGTCCCAGCAGGAACTCACCGCGATGAAAGCCTGCGGCCTCGACCTCGGCCGCATCGCCCGGCCGGCGCTCCTGCTCGCGGGGGCGGCGGCGCTGCTCTCCGCCTGGCTCAACCTCGAAGTCTCCCCTGCCGCCAATACCGAGTACCGGCGTCTGCTGATCGGTTCCGCCAAGGACAATCCCGCGTCGGTGATCGTCCCCGGCCAGCTCAACCGGCAGTTCCCGGGCATGGTCATCCGCGCCACGTCCCGCGACGGCGAGGTGCTGCGGGACTTCTGGCTCTGGCGCGTCGACGACCGCGGGCGCCTCGTGCAGTCCGTGCACGCGCGCGAGGCTAGGTTCGCGCGGGCCCTCAACCCGGCCGGCGAAGGCGTCCTGCGGGTCACGCTGACCGACGCGCAGATGGAATCCCGCCAGGCCGGCGACGAGAGCTTCACGCAGCCGTCCTCCTTCGCGAGCGCCGCGACCTCGACCTTGGAATTCCCCGCCGCCGGCGTGTTCAAAGACAGCGACAATTTCCAGCGCAAGCTCCGCTGGCTGACGACTTCGGAACTGCTCGAAGCGGCCGAACGGGGCTGGGACGTCCCGGCCGGCGCCGGGGCCGCCGAGCTCGCCCGCGGCCGCATGCTAGCCAAGACCCAGCTGATGAGCCACCTCGCCGGGGCCTTCTCGGTCTTCTCCCTCGCGTTCCTGGCCGTGCCGCTGGCCGTCCGCGTCGGCCGCTCGGAGACCTTCGTCAACGCGGCGATGGCCCTCGGCATCGCCCTGAGCTATTACCTCCTGAGCTCGATGGCCTCCTATGTGAAGGATCCGGCCTTCCGTCCGGACCTGCTGGTGTGGGCGCCCAACGTGGTCGTGGTCGCGCTCGCTTGGTGGCTGCTCCGGCGCGCTTCGCGGCACTGAACGAGGTCGCTCAGCGGTCGCGCTGGTACCAGGCGAAGAAGGCGTAGCCCATGCATCCCAGGGCGAAGATCTCGTTGAAGCCCTTCATGATGACCGCGCCCATGATCATGTCGGCCGCCGCGGAAAGCTCGTTGACGCGCGGGGCCAGCCGGTAGGTCTCGTAGATGGGATGGTCGCCGAAGATGAGCACGGCCCACAAGGGGAGATCCGCGATCATCAGGGCGAAGGAGTAGAAGATGGCCTGACCGTAGCCGATGCGGGGCAGCCTGGCCGACAAGGAGAACAACGGCCAGACCATGAGGATCGCCGGCAGGAACATCGACCAGTGCTCGACGACATGGAGGGGCCGGCTCCGCAGGGCCGCCTCGTACAGTTCGGGGAAATGCCAGATGGAGAAGAAGAGCGTGAAGATCATCCCGCCGCAGACCGGATGCGTCAGCACCGCCAGCAGACGCGTGAGGCGCGGGCGGCCTTCCAGCAGCCAGCGGTCCAGGAACTCCGGCGGCAGACCGGTCACCAGGAGCGGGGCGGAGACATAGATGAGCAGCATGTGCTGCAGCATGTGCGCCGAGAACAGGAAGCCCTCGCCGAGCTGGTCGAGGGGAGAACCCACCGCGACATACCCCACGAGCACACCGAGATGGAAGCGCACCGCATGGCCGACGGGATAGCCTTGGCGGCCCGGCAGGAACCGCGCGCGATACGGACCGCAGGCCATGGCATGCGCCCAGCTCGCACCCACGACCAGGAGCAGCAGCAGCGGCTCCGTGTGCCAGTGGAGAGGGATCTTCATCCCCTTCATCTGAAGCCGAGGCCGCCCCCGCCGCAAGCGTGAGCCAACAAAAGACCCCCGTCGCTCGACGGGGGTCAGGGTCGCGCCTGGCGGCCGGGGCTCAGCTGAACCAGCGGGTGTCGATACGGTCGGCGCTGAAGAGGCAGAGCACCGCGGCGAACGTCGCGAACGCCAGCACGAGACCGGCGAGGAAGCACCAGAGGAGCAGGCGCTTGTCGTAGATCAGGTGCATGAACCACAGGATGACGGCGAAGAACTTGCCGGCGGACATCAGGGCCAGGACCGTGAAGATGACGGCGACGGGGAGCGGGAGGAAGATCAGGACGATCTCCGCGCCGGTGACGACCGCCAGCCAGAGGGCCAGCACGATGAAATGGTGGTAGCGACGGACTTCCTCGGCGAGGAAGGCGGGGCTCGGAGCGGCTTCGTGGGAAGAGGACATGGTCGGAAAGGCTCGGGGTTACTGGGTGACCGCCGGGAGGCCCGAACCCCAGATGCCGTTCGGCCCGAGGTATTCGACGAGGTAGACGGCCGTGAAGATGATGATCCACACGATGTCGACGAAGTGCCAGTAGAGGCCGGCGACTTCGACGTCGAGCGCCCCCATGTGACCGCCCAGCTTCCCGGTGAAACTGTAGAAGTAGAGGAGGATCAGCCAGAGGACGCCGATGGCGACGTGCGTGCCGTGCGTTCCGGTGAGGACGTAGAAGGTCGAGCCGAGGACGCTGTTCTGGATGGTCAGGCCCTGGTGGTAGAAGTGCGTGAACTCATACACCTGGCAGCCCAGGAAGATCAGGCCGAAGAAGATCACGCCGAGGACGTTGCGGCGGAACGACTTGATCTGACCCTTGTGCATCGCGGAGACGGCGAGCGCCATCAGGAACGAGGACATCAGGAGGATGAACGTCGAGAACGAGGTCAGCTCCAGGTTGAACAGGTTCTGGATGAAGCGCTGGTGGCCTTCGGCGTCGGTGAAGCCGGCGGGGAAGAGCTTGCGGTAGAGCAGGTGCGTCGAGATCAGCGTCCCGAAGAACATGCAGTCCGAAGCCAGGAAGAGCCACATGATGAGCTTCTTGTGGTCGATTCCGGTGGAGGTGGGCGCTTCGTGCGCGGCGGCGGTGTCAGACATGGGTGGTCAGAATGGGGAGTGAGGAGGAGGACGGGCTCAGCGGGCGACGGTCTCGGCCGGAGCCGGGCTGCCGGCGTTGACCGGAGTCTTGAGCATGTAGCCGCCCGGGCCTTCGAGCGCCCAGAGCCAGATGCCGAGGAAGAGGACGCCGAGTCCGCTGATGACGAGCCAGCCCGCGTGCGGGATGCCCATGGCCATCATCGGCATGCCGAAGCCGATGAAGAGGAAGCCGGCCGAGGCCAGCATCGGCATCCAGGACTGGCTGGGCATGTGGACGCCGGCTTCGCCGCCGTCGTTCTCCGCGCCGATGCGCTTGGAGCCGTGCTTATGCTCGAAGTAAGCGTCGCGGGTGGCGACGACCGGGGCCTGGGCGAAGTTGTACTCCGGCACGGGCGAAGGCAGCGACCACTCGAGGGTGCGGCCGTCCCACGGGTCGTTGCCGCACTTCTTGCCGCGGAAGGCGGTCCAGACGAGGTTGCCGAAGACGAT
>JBDKKH010000006.1:0-2779 GCA_039796215.1 Verrucomicrobiota bacterium | reverse complement strand
CGCCCTCGGGGGCGAACATTGGGGCCGCCTTTATTTCCGGGTCAGATTCCCGGTGCCGCCGCCGCCCGTGCCCGCGGCGGGCCAGAAGTTCTCAGTCGTACACTTCACGATCGTCAGCGGCAAGGGCCGGAGTCCCCTTTTCGACGATCCGGTGGAGGTTCACATGGTCGACGGTTGCTATGGCTCCAACGGCGGCGTGCAGTATCTTTACAATGTCCAGCCCGCCAAACGGCCCGAGTTCGGCCGCGGCAGCAGGTACGATCATCGCTTCGCCGACCGTTGGACGCTGGCCGAGTGGCACCTCGATCACGCCACGCAGACCTTCCAGCTCTTCCTGGACGGGCAGGAGGTCAAAGAGGTATCGTTCACGAAGGGCGCGGGCCGGTTCGACAAGGCCGAGATTCCCGCTGAGTTCATGAGCCTTTCCTTCGGATGGACGAATTACCAGTCAGCCGGAGAGCCGGGCTTCACGGCATGGATCGACGACGTGGCGCTCGCCAAGACCCGGCTCGGGCCGGTGTCCAAGTAAGGCCTCCGGGCTGGTCGACTGCGCTGTTGCCTGAAGGCAACCGGTCTGTTCGGATGCGCCATGAGGTCGCTCCTGGTCTGGCTTGGGTTCTGTTGCGCGTCGCTTGCGTCCGCGGAGGTGCCCAAGTGTCCGCTCGAAGGCTACCAGTTCGCCTGGGGAGATGAATTCGACGGCGAAAAGGTCGACGTCGCCCGCTGGGATTATCGCACGGGCGTCCGCTTCTGGAGCGAACAGCGCCCGGAGAACGTCAGCCTCCGGGCCGGTCGGCTCGTGATCGCCGGGCGCAAGGAGAAGACTGCGAAGGTCGGCTACACCGCTGGCGGCGTCATCAGCAAGCAGCTCTTCCGGTACGGCTATTACGAAGCCCGGTTCAAGGTCCCCGCGGGCGCCGGCTGGCACACCTCGTTCTGGATGATGCGCAACGGCGGGCGGACCGCGGAGCAGCCGGTCCAAGAGATCGACGTCTGCGAGAACGACTCGGTCCGGCAGAATGATTACGGCATCAACTCCCACCAGTGGCTGCCTAAGCCCCACAAGGCCTTCGCCGGCAAGAAGGTGAAGACGCCGTCGCTCTCGGCTGACTTCCATGTCTGGGGCTGTGAGTTCACCGCGCAGACCCTGAAGTACTATTTCGACGGCAAGCCGGTGCATCAGGCTGATGCGACCGTGCTCCAGCATGGCGACATGCATGTCTGGCTCACGATGATCGCCGCGCCCCTCGGCGGCACCAAGGCGGTGGACGACACCAAGCTTCCCGCCGAAGCCGAATACGATTACGTGCGGGTCTTCACCCGGAAGTGACGGCCGGACGGACGGGATAAAGGCTGGAATCCGCCGCCTTCTTCCGCACGCTGACGGCAGCATGGCGACCATCCTCTGCATGAAGTGGGGCAAGAAATACGGCCCGGAATACGTCAACCGGCTCCGCTCCATGGTCAGCCGGCACCTCACCATCCCCCATCGCTTCGTCTGCCTGACGGACGACCGGACGGGTCTCGACGCCGGCATCGAGACGTTCCCCATCCCCAGCCTCGAACTGCCCGCGGGCGCTCCCGAGCGCGGGTGGACCAAGCTCGTCTCCTTCTCCCCGGCGCTCACCGCTCCCGGCGGCCCCGAGCTCAAGGGGGACGTCCTCTTCCTCGACATCGACATCGTGATCGTCGGCAACATGGACGCCTTCTTCGAGCAGCCCGGCGACTTCCTGATCATCCGCGACTGGCAGAAAGGCGACTACACCGGTAACTCCTCCGTCTACCGCTGGCGCGCGGGCACCTACCCCGACGTCCTTGAGTATTTCCGGGCGAACCTCGACGCCGTGCGTAAGCGCCATCGTAATGAGCAGGAGTTCCTGACGGCGCACCTCAGCGCGCAGGGCAAGGTCAGCTACTGGCCGGAGACCTGGTGCCGAAGCTTCAAGAAGCACTGCGTCAAATATTTCCCGTTCTCGTTCTGGCAGGCCCCGGAGATCCCGGCCGGCGCCAAGATCGTCGTCTTCCACGGCCTGCCCAATCCGCCCGACGCGCTCGTCGGCCGCAGCGGCAAGTGGTATCGCCGCGTGCTGCCCACGGCGTGGATCGCAGAGAATTGGAAATGAGCGCGGTGCGCTCATTTCCAGGGGACACGTGGGCAAGGTGACACGGCGACAAGGGGAGGTCAGCAATGACCCGAAAGGAAACCGGCTGATCGGCTTGGGTATCTATCCCTTCAGCTGACCTTCCGTTTCCCGGCCATCGTATCGGCCCCTTGTCCCCGTGCCAACTTGCCCACGTGTCACCTGCCGGTTGCCCCCGTGCCCCTTCGAAGGCGCTCTGCGCCTGCGCGCTTATTTGCTTTCTTCGGCGGCCTCGTCGTTGGCGGCTTCTTCCTTGGCCTGGGCCTGGCTGCTCAGGATGGGCTGGGCGAAGAGACGGCCGTCGGGGAGGTTGGCGATGTAGCCTTCGCCGATGAGGAACGAGAGGTCCGTGAGCACCTGGCCCTTGGCGGCTTCCTCGGCGTTCTCGCCGGCGAGGGATAGGACGAGGTCTTTCGCCTGCTGGGCCGGCTTGCGGTCGAGCGAGTCGAAGATCTTGGCCATCGGATCGCTGAAGGCGGACTTCGGGTCGCGGCAGCGGCGACGGACCGAGCACGCATAGGTGATGCCCTTGGAGCCTTTCTTATAAAGGTGGAACCCTTCCTTGCGAAGGCGTCCGCGGATGCCGTTGGCGGTGTCGAGCGGGAAGGCACGCTGCTGTTCGAGGGCGAAGCGGACGG
>JBDKKH010000005.1:0-5819 GCA_039796215.1 Verrucomicrobiota bacterium | reverse complement strand
TGACGAACGAACGGTCTCCCAGCGGACTGGCACAGCCGGCGAGCAGGAGAAGGGAGAGCAAGGATAGGGTCTTCATGATAAACTTATTTGGCGCGGCGCTTGGCGTCGACTTCGAGCCAGGCGCGGAGCGCGTGGGCGGACTGGCGGGCGCGATCACGGGCGGCGGTCAGGTCGTCAGCATCGGCGACCTCGGCCTTCGTGAATGAATAGAACTTCGCCTTGGGCTCGGTGCCGGAAGCCCGGACCGCGATGCGGCGGCCGTCGGCCAGCTCGGCCAGGATAAATTCCTCTGGAGGCACCCGTTCGCCTTCGGCGTCGAGGACCTTGTCGCGCTCGTAATCCGTGACGCGGACGACCTTGGAACCATCAATGACGGACGGCGGCGTGGCGCGCCAGGAGGCGACGATGCGGCGGATGCACGCGGCACCCTCGGCGCCTTCGAATGAAAGATTCAGGAGATCCTCGTGGTGGGCTCCGTAGCTGAGGTGCAGGACGTCGAGGGCGTCGAGCAGCGTGCGGCCACGCGAACGGAGCAGCGCGGCGAACTCGCAGAGCATGACCACCGTGGCGTTGGCGTCCTTGTCGCGGACGGCGTCGTCCGCGAGATAGCCGTAGCTTTCCTCGGCACCAAGCAGGAAGAGCGTCGAGTGGCGGAGCGCGAGCGGGGCGCGGCGACGGAGCGGGAGCGCGGCGGCATCAGGGCCGGCGCCTTCGACCAAGCGACGGCTCCAGTTCTCGAGCTTGCGGGCGATCCACTTGAAGCCGACGAGCGTCTCGACGCAGCGGACGCCATGCCGCGCGCAGATGGCGGCGACCAACGGCGTCGTGACGAGGGACTTGACCACGGCGGCCTGCGGCGAGCCGGCGGCGGGCAGGATGCCGGCGTCTTTCAGGGAAGAGATCCGGAATTCGGCCAGCAGCGCCGCGACCTCGTTGCCGGTGAGGAGACGATGTCCGCCCGCGGGGAGCGGACAGGCCACGCCGACGCGGTCGGAGTCGGGGTCGGTGGCCAGGATCAGGTCGGCCTGCACGTCTTCGGCGAGCTTCAACGCGAGCGCGAAGGTGCTGGCGTTCTCC
Source organism: Verrucomicrobiota bacterium (assembly GCA_039796215.1). GTDB lineage: Bacteria > Verrucomicrobiota > Verrucomicrobiia > Opitutales > UBA953 > UBA953. The sequence continues at coordinate 4,742 of JBDKKH010000005.1, read as the reverse complement.
GGATTCGGCGACGCGACGGTCGGGAAGCGTCCGTCGTGCTCGCGCTGCTCTTCCACGACGTGGGGGTCGATGCCCACGCGACGCAGCGCCGGGACGACCGTGACGTCGCCGGTGCCATGGACGTTGGTGAAGACGACCTTCGGGGCGTGGCGGGCGATGACCTCGGGATCGAGCACGACGCCGGCGACGCGCGCGAGATAGGCGTCTTCGGCCGAAGCGGGGACCGTGAGCACGCGCTCCAGCTGCTTGACCAGATAAGGGGCGACGTCCGCCGGGCCCAGGCGGGCCACTTCGGCGACGATCGCGCCGTCATGCGGCGGCAGCACCTGACCGCCGTCGCCGAGGTAGCATTTGAAACCATTGTCATGGGCGGGATTATGGCTGGCGGTGATCACCACGCCGGCGTCCGCGCCGAGGTGCCGGAGGCTGAAGCTCAGCTGCGGGGTCGAACGCGGGCCGGCGAAGAGGTAGGCTTCGCCGCCGAGCTGGCTCCAGGCGCCGGCGATCAGCTCGGCGAAGTGACGCGAGAAATGGCGGACGTCATGGGCCACCACGAGACGCGCGCCCGGACGGGTCGCGGACACATGGCGCCACAAGCCCACCACCGCGCGCAGGACGTTGACGTCGTTGAGGCAGGCCGAGCCGATGGCGGCCCGGACCGGCAGTCCGGCGGCGTCGATCTCGTTGGACGCGGACACGCGACCGACGGTCCGTCCCCGCATGCCACCCGTGCCGAACGTGATGCCCTTATAGAAGCGGTCTTCCAGTTCCGCCCAGGCTCCCCGCTCGCAAAGGTCGCGAAGGGAGGCGACCGCCTCGTCAGGCAAGGCGCCGGAGCGGAGCCATTCCCCGGCGTTCGCAAGGCTGGAGGAGGAAACGAGCCCTTGGCCGTGGGCGGCCTGGAGCAGGGAAAGGACGGCGGCGGAAGCGCTCATGAGCCCATCCATCCTTACCCGCCGGGGGGCGGGGACAAGCCCGGAGCGGGGGGAGGCGGGGGTTGACAGCCTAAGGACTTTGGCAAGGTTTGAACCCCCCATGCCTGAAGACCGTTCCAGCAAGCAGCCCCCGGCCGGCGATGACCGCAATCTCGTGGTCGTCGACGAGGATTTCGCGAATGCCGACGCCGAAGACAGGCTCTGGCTCTTCTGGGAGCGCAACAAGACCCTCCTCGTCCAAGGCGTGACCGCCGTGGTCGTCGGCATCCTGGGCTTCCTCGCCTACTTCTTCTGGAACGAAAGCCGCCGGGTCGAACTCGGGGCCGAATACACCGCCTGCCAAGATGAAGCCGCCCGCCGGGCCTTCGCCGGCAGACACCCCGGTGAAAGCCTCGCCGCCGTCGCCCTCGCGGACGTCGCCGACGAACTGAAGCGCACTGGCAAGCTGGCCGAGGCCGCCAAGGCTTACGATCAGGCCGGCCTCGCCGCCCTCGCCGCCCCCGTGACGCCGGCCGTCGAAGCCCTGGGCGCCCGCGTCCGTCTTTACGCCGCCCTCTGCCGCCTGGAAACGGGCGACCCCGCGGCCCCCGCCGCGGTCGCCGCCGTGGCCGACGACATCAAAGCCCCCGAGACCCTCCGCGGCTTCGCGATGCTGACCCTCGCCAACGCCGCGGTCGCCAAGGGCGACGTGAACGAGGCCACCAAGTGGCTCAACGCCATGGATAAGAAGCTGCGCGCGGGGCACGTCTGGAAAGCCGACAAGGAGATGCTGGTCCGCTCCGAGCCCGGCCTCATCGCTCCCGCGGCTCCGGTCGGCAAGTAACGCGCGACGCGCGGACGTCGCCGGACGCGGCGACCCTATTGTCCTTGCCAATAAAGGGCCTTCCGCGTGTCTTATGGAAGTTCGTCCGCCCGGCGCGGACGAAGCCGAACCCACTCTCCCGGAGACCTATCATGTCAGCAGCCGAGCCCATGCCGGAAGCCGCCGTCGTGGCCGAAAGGCTCACGAAGCGCTACGGGTCGCTCGCGGCCGTCGAGGACCTCAGCTTCTCCGTGGCCCCGGGCGAGATCGTGGGCTTCCTCGGACCTAACGGCGCGGGCAAATCGACCACGATGCGCATCCTCTCCGGCACCATGTCGGGGACTTCCGGGCGGGCGTCCATCTGGGGCGTCTCGGTGGCCCTTGATCCCGCCGGCGCCAAGCGCCACATGGCCTACATGCCGGAGAACAACCCGCTGCCGGAGGACCTGCGCGTGGAGGAATACCTCACCCTGCGGGCGCGGCTCAAGGACGTCGACGCCGGCCGGGTCAGCGAGCGCGTCCAGAAGGTCATGGAAGACTGCGACCTCGCGCGGCGCGCCGCCGGTCGGCTCATCGGTCAGCTCTCCAAAGGATTCCGTCAGCGCGTGGGCATCGCCGACGCGCTGCTCGCCGAACCGCGCGTCGTCATCCTCGACGAGCCGACGATCGGTCTCGATCCGCACCAGATCCTGGGCATCCGCGAACTGATCCGCTCCCTGCGGGGCAAGATGGCCGTCCTGATCTCGAGCCACATCCTGCCCGAAGTGGAACAGGTCTGCGACAAGGTCGTGATCATCAACCGCGGCCGGCTCGTGGCGCAAGGCCGCCCCGCCGACCTCCGGCGCGAGCTCCTCCCGGAACGGGCCTTCACCGTGATCACGCGCGCCGAAGAGGCGGTGCTGCGCGGCGCCTGCCTCGGCGCGGAACCCGCCGCCCTCGTGACCGTCCTGCCCCCCGTCGACGGCTGGCCCGCCTACCGCGTCGCCCTGCCGCCCGACTCGCCCGCCGCCGAGACGCTGGCGGGCGCGCTCATCGCCGCGGGGATCGGCCTGCGCGAGATCTCCGAGGAACGTTATGGCCTGGAGGACATCTTCCTCGCCGCCACCCGTCGCGCGCCCGGAGAGGGCCGCCGTCCCTGATGCGCCACTTCCGCACCTTGCTCGCCCACGAACTCCGCAGCGCGGCGCTCTCCGGCAACACCTGGGCCGCCGGCGGCCTGTTCCTCGCGCTGATGGGCGGCATCCACTTCTTCGCGCTCGTCGACGCGTCGCGCGCGCCCAATGCCCGGACGCCCGTCGAGGCGACCCTCTGGTTCTTCTGGCTGCCCCTGCTTTGCGTGCTCCCGCTGCTGACGATGCGCACCTTCGCCGAAGAGCGCCGCTCCGGCACGCTGGCCGCCCTGCTCACCACGCCGGCCAGCGCGGCCGCCGTCGTCTGGGCCAAATTCCTGTCGGTGTGGATCGTCTGGGTGACCTTCTGGCTGACCTTCGCGCTCTTCCCCGTCATCGCCGGCCACCGCCTCGGCGGCACCGCGGCCGGGATCCTGAGCGACCCTGCGGCGCTGTGGGGCGGACTCTGCTTCATCGCGGTGAGCGGCCTGCTCCACGTGGCCGTCGGCATCCTGTGCAGCTGCGTCACGCGCTCCGCCGCGCTGGCCGCGCTGCTCGCCTTCATCAGCCTCCTGGCCATCACCGCCGCCGGCGGCGCGCTCGAGACGCTTCCCATCGAAAGCTGGGAATGGCTCGGCTGGCTGCGCGAGCCGGCGGCCCACCTGCGGACCTTCGGGCACCTGCAGGACTTCGCCGACGGCATCCTCGATTCGCGGCCGGTCATCTTATACGGCACGGGCACGCTGCTCTGCCTGGGACTCGCCGTGCTCGCCGTGGAGGGCCAGGAATGACCATGGCTCCGCCCCGCGATGACTTCGGTTCGGTGCGGCCCATCCGCCGCCTCAATCGCCTGACCCAGGCCTTCCTGGCGGTCGCGCTCGCCTTCGCGGTCAACTACCTCGCGTCGCTCCCGGAGTTCCGGCTGCGCCAGGACATCTCGGCCGATCGGCGCCATTCGCTCGCGCCGGCCTCGGTCGAGACCGTGCGCGACGCCGGCCGGCGCAGCCCGGTGGGGGCCGGCCGCCAGCGCGGCTGGGTCAAGGCCGTGGTCGTGACGACCGACACCTCCGAAGCGGCCCAACAACTCCGCGCCCGACTGCTCAAGCTGCTCGACGCCTATGTCCTGGAATCCGGCCGCGCCGGGACCGCCTGGTTCGGCGTCGAACTCGCCGGGGCCGGGCGCAACGCCCCCTTGCTCTCGGAACTGGCCGGACGCCACGGGGCGCCCGACGCCGAAGTCGCGCTCATCCTGACCTGCGGGACCCGCGCCAAGTACCTCAATTACCGGGATTTCGTGACCAAGGACGCCGCCTTCCGCGGCGAGGAAGCCGTGACCTCGGCCCTCATCGAAGTCACCGAAGACAAACCCGCCGTGTGTTACGTCACGCGTGGCCACGGCGAGCTCGGCGTCGAAGACGCCTCGCCCGTGCGCGGACTTTCGAAACTGTCGCGCCAGCTGCGCAACCGCAACTTCGAGGTGCGGCCGCTCGACCTCGCGACGATCAACGAGGTCCCGCGCGATGCGGCCCTGGTGCTGATCGCCGGACCGCTGACGCCGTTCGCCGGCGCCGAAAACGACCTGCTGCGCAAATACCTCAACGAACGGAACGGCCGGGTGCTCGCCCTGCTCGACCCCGGCCGTCATCACGGACTCGAACCGGTCATGGCGGAATGGGCCGTGTTCACGCCCGACGCCGAACTGCAGGAACCCGACCCGGCCCGGCGGACGACCAACGGCGACATCGTCCTCTCGCGACTGGAAGCCAAGGACCACCCGCTCACCAAGGCGCTCAAGGAGCAGAATCTTCCCTTGGTGGCCGCCCGGGTCCGCCCGGCGCGCTTCGACGAGGGCAGCGCCCCCGACAGCACGCTGGGCGTATGGCAGCTCGTGTTCTC
>JBDKKH010000004.1:0-3394 GCA_039796215.1 Verrucomicrobiota bacterium | reverse complement strand
CGGCAATTATGCGCTCACCGCCCGCGTCGTCACCGTCCAGGATAATCCTAAGGTGAAAGTCTTCGTCGGCAGCACGTCCGCCGGCGAGCTGGTCGTGCCCTATACCATCGGCAAATGGGAGACCACGCCCGCGACGCAGGTCGCGCTGACTTCCGGCAAGAACACCCTGAGGTTCGTCCGTCCCGAAGGCAGCCGAGGACTGAGCATCCGGGAATTTGTCCTCACTCCGATTAAGTGAGCGAGCGCGGAGGAGCCGCACAAAACACTAGTTGATCCGTTGATCAGTTGGCCGGTTGGCCGGACTAATTCACACTAGCTGGCCAGTTGACAAGTTGGCAGGTGGACAAGGAATGCAAATCAGAGGCTCGGAGGCTCAGAGGCTTAGTTGATCAGACCAAGGCAAACTAGTTGGCCAGTTGACAAGTTGACACGCGGGCAAGGATACGAACCAGAGCAAGGCAGGAAGCCGTGCAAAGGTGCAAGGTGAAGGGCAGGGCTCAAGGGGAGACCGGGGACCGGATAGTTAGCATGGTGTACATGCCCGCAGGTAATATTCCGGCTTCCGGTTCCCCTCTGAGCCCATGTCGTTTCAGGCGGTAGGTGGCAGGTAGGGGCGTGCGGCCCGCGCGCCCGAGGGGGAGTGAGGATGATCGGGCCGGTCATCCCTACCTGGCGCGGCAGGGCCGCAAGGTGACACGTGGGCAAGGGAGACAAATGAGAGGCCCGGAGGCTCAGAGGCTTAGTTGAACATTGAGCTACCCATACGGGTGACAGGTGACGGGCACGGCAATCGGGAGTTCAGGAGTCGGCCGTTCGGCCTTCGGGGGCTGGCACCCGGGTTCCGGCGGCTGAAGGCTGAACGCCTGATGCCCGTGGCCGTCACCCGTCACCTGGAATGAATCAGTCCGCAGGTAATATTCCGGTTTCCCTTTGAGTTGATGAATCATTTCGGGTGGCAGGTGGCAGCTCCGGGTGGCAGGTGGCAGGTAGGGGCGTGCGGCCCGCGCGCCCGAGGGGTGGAGCGCTGCATCGTTTAAAATGATTCAAGCCATGGAATAAGTGGGCAATTGACTCTCGGGTAAGCTCGAGCAGTCTCATCGATACATCTTACCCCTGCTTGTGGATTCCCCGCCGCGAGTCTTTGGCTTCCGTTTGTCTCGCGGAAGCGGTCACCGGACTTGATGCGGACTCCTTAGCTTTCCGACCTTACCCCTGCGCATGAAATTCCCCAGCTCTCCCCTAACCTGCGGTCTGGCCCTGATGGTCGTTGGTATGTTCGGGAACAGTCCCGCCATGGCCGCTCCGGCGGCGCCCGCGGCTGCTCTCAACGCCCAAGAGCAGGCTCTGCAGGCGCGCTATCAGGCGATGCTGACCGAGCTTCAGGTCGATATCGCGAAGTCATTGCCGAAATTAGGCGAGGAACGTAAGACCGCACTCGAGCAGGCCGGGGTCGCGGTGACCAAGGCCAAGGCGGAGGCAAAGGCGGCGCAAGCCGCCTTGGGTAAAGTGGCGACCGCGAAGGCGCTCGTGGACCATGCCAATGGGAAGTGGCTGGGTGGCGCGGCCAAAGGGATCGCTGCCGCTGAAGCCGCCCTCAAGAAGGCGAAGACCGAGGCGGAACGTGCTGCGGCCAACCAGGAGCTGGCCAAATGGCAGGCTAATCGTGAGGATGGTTTGAAGGCCCTGGCCGAGCGCCAGGCGGCCCTGGCCGCGGCCAAGCAAGATGAACCACAATTACGCACGGCTCACCAAGCCGCCGAGGATGCCCTCGCCAAAGCGGAGGCGGCCGAACTGAGCCTGGCGACGTCGGCCCTGAAAGAGGTCGAGCCCGCCCTTGCCGACGAAAAGCTTGAAGCCAAGCTGGTGCGCTGCGCGGTCCTGGTGAACGCGACACCCAAGGGACTGGCTAAGTTCGCGGCGCTGGGTCCGGATCAGGCCGCGGTGGTCGATAAGCTGCTGGCGGATGATGTCCTGATGAAGGCGATGCTGGTCGCCGGGGGCGCGGAAGGCGGGCAGTATGGTCCGGCCGCCCAGATCTATGCCGCGATCCAGAAGGCGAGCCCCAAGGCCGCCTCGGGCCTGTTCCAGCGTCTGGCGCTCGCGGTGAGCCTCGAGCACGCGGTGCCGATCGAGCAAAGCAACCCTTTGGCGGAGACGAACGCCGCGCCGACGGTCGATCCAGTGCGGCGTTACCAGCATTTTGAGAAAGCGCAGGCCGACGGTGAGCTCGACCCGGCGTTCAAGACGCTGTCGGTGTGGGAGCTTCGCAACGTGGTCAACGGCGATGAGACCGACGCCGCACTGACGTGGGGTCGCGAGATGCTGCGGGCCTACCGGCCTGATCACGTCCTCAACCCCGATCTGGGTTGGCGCTATTCGCGGGCGGTCGGCACCGACGTCCGTTATGGTTCGCAGAACGTCAAGGACGACCTCCCTGCGCTGCAGAAATACCAGAACATCATCAAGAACGGGGGAGTCTGCGGTCGCCGGGCGTTCTTCGGCCGCTTCATCCTGCGCTCCTTCGGTATTCCGACGGTGGCGCGGCCGCAGGTCGGCCATGGCGCGTTGGCCCGCTGGACCCCGACCGGCTGGGTGGTCAACCTAGGTGCGGGGTGGGGCGCCGCTTCGGCCAAGGGCGTGATGGAAATGTCCGACGCGGACTTCCTCCTGGAGACGCAGGTACGCCAACTCCCGGAGCCGCATCTGAAGGCCCTCCGTGCCCAGTGGGCGGGCGATGCCTTGGGTGAAGCCAGGTATGTCAGCCTCAAGCCGGGTAAGACCGGCCTCTGGAACTTATTGTCCGTCTACGCTAAGAAGGCCGCCGTGGCCGGCCGGAAGGTCGTGCCGCTGGCCGCGTTGGGTGAGAATCTCGGCGAGGCAAATGAATCTCCGGAGGTGCGCTCGCGGGCGTTGGTCAAGGCGACCGTCACCGCGGATGACAAGAAGATCGGCATCGCGACGGACGGCACGATCCGGATTCCTGCGGCCGCCTGCGGTGGCGCCCAGATCCTCGGAAGTTTCGGCGGCGGACATCAGCTCTTCTCCGGCGGCGGCGCGATCACGGTCGATGTCGAAGTCGCTCAGGCCGGCAATTATGCGCTCACCGCCCGCGTCGTCACCGTCCAGGATAATCCTAAGGTGAAAGTCTTCGTCGGCAGCACGTCCGCCGGCGAGCTGGTCGTGCCCTATACCATCGGAAAATGGGAGACCACGCCTGCGACGCAGGTCGCGCTGACCCCCGGCAAGAACACCCTGAGGTTCGTCCGTCCCGAAGGCAGCCGAGGCCTGAGCATCCGGGAATTTGTCCTCACTCCGATTAAGTGAGGGGGCGCGGAGGAGCCGCGCGTAACGCTAGTTGATCCGTTGATCAGTTGGCCGGTTGGCCGGACTAATT
>JBDKKH010000003.1:0-14841 GCA_039796215.1 Verrucomicrobiota bacterium | reverse complement strand
ACTTCAAGCTGCGCGACTGGCTCTTCTCGCGTCAGCGTTACTGGGGCGAGCCCTTCCCGCTGCTCTGGGTCTCCCGCGAAGACTACGCGAAGATCCCGGCCGACTCCGAGGTGCGCGAGTTCCTGCCGAAGGAGCCGGTCACCTGCCAGCTCAACGGCGTCGAAGTCTGCGCCGTGCCGCTGACCTCGAAGCAGCTCCCCCTCACCCTGCCGACGGTCAAATCCTACCAGCCTTCCCCGACCGGCGACTCGCCGCTCTCGAAGGAACCCGAATGGACCGAGGCGTGGTACGACGTCGCCTCCGGCGCGACCGTGCCGCAGTCGAAGCCGCAGCCCGGCCCGCTCTGGGTCAAGGCCTCGCGCGAGACCAACACGATGCCCCAGTGGGCCGGCTCCTGCTGGTACTATCTCCGCTACATCGACCCCAAGAACGCCGAGGCCCTCGCCTCCAAGGCCGACCTGGAGTACTGGGGCTGCCCCGACTTCTACATCGGCGGCGCCGAGCACGCGGTGCTCCACCTGCTCTACGCCCGCTTCTGGCATCGCTTCCTCCATGAGATCGGCGTCCTGCCGACCGCCGAACCGTTCAAGAAACTCTTCCACCAGGGCCTCATCATGGGCGAGGACGGCGAGAAGATGTCCAAGAGCCGCGGCAACGTCGTGAACCCGGACGCCATCGTCAAGGACCACGGCGCCGACGCCCTGCGCATGTACCTGATGTTCCTCGGACCGCTCGAGGCCTCCAAGCCTTGGAACTCCGACGGCATCATCGGCATCACCCGCTTCCTCCGTCGCCTCTGGCGCCTCGCGGTCGACGAGAACACCGGCGCGACGTCCCTCAAGATCAGCGCCGACGGCGCCGAATCCGAGGAGCTGGTCCGCGAACTCCACCGCACCATCCAGAAGGTCGAGAAGGACATCGAGACCCTGCAGTTCAACACCGCCATCTCGCAGATGATGATCCTCATGAACGTCGCCGAGAAGTCGCCGGCCCTGCGCCGCGCGACCATCGAAGACTTCGTGCGCCTCGCCGCACCGTTCGCCCCGCATGTCTGCGAGGAGATCTGGCAGCGCCTCGGCCATCAAGAGAGCATCACCGCGGCCGGCTGGCCGAAGTTCGACGCCGCCAAGCTCGTCGAGACCACCGTCGAGGTCGTCTTCCAGGTCAACGGCAAGGTCCGGGCCACCGCCAAGGTCGCCAAGGACATCCCGAAGGACGCCCTCCTCGCGCTCGCCAAGGCCGACGCCGACGTGCTCAAGTTCACCGAAGGCAAGCCCATCGTGAAGGAGATCGTCGTCCCGGGCAAGCTGGTGAACATCGTCGTCGCCGGCTGACGCCCGCGATACGCGCCGACAAAAAGGGCCCCGTCACGGGGCCCTTTTTCTTTGTCCGACCGGACGGGACTTACTTCGCCTCGACCTCGGCGATGTCTTCCATCTTCACCGGCTCCATGCGCGGGACCAGCACATGGATCACCAGAAGGCCGATGAGGTAGGCCGAGCCGGCGATGAACCAGAGGATCGCGTAGGAACCCGTCCGCTGCAGCACCTCGCCGACCACGAAGGCCAGGAGCATGCCGCCGACCGCCCCGGCCATCCCGCCGATACCGACGACGGAACCCACGGCCTTGCGGGGGAACATATCGGAGGCGACGGTGAAGATATTGGCCGACCAGCCTTGGTGGGCGGCGGCGGCGAGCGAGACGAGGAAGACGGCGGGCCACATGCCTACGTCGTTGACGAAGACGATGGGGATGACGCTGACCGCGCAGATGCCCATCGCGGTCTTGCGGGCCGCGTTGACCGTCCAGCCGGCCTTGATCAGGCGGGAGGAGATCCAACCTCCGCCGATGCTGCCGACATCGGCGATCAGGTAGATGGTGACGAGCGGCAGGCCGATGTTCTTCAGGTCGACGCCGTGCTGCTTGTTCAGGAAGCCGGGGATCCAGAAGAGGTAGAGCCACCAGACCGGATCGGTCATGAACTTTCCTATGGCGAAGGCCCATGTCTGGCGGAACTTCAGCAGGCTCAGCCAGCTGACCTTGCCCTGCTCGTCGGGCGGATCGGACTCGATGTGGGCCAGTTCCGCCGCCGTGACGGTCGGATGCTGCCGCGGGGAATGGTAGCAGACGGCCCACCAGATGACCCAGACGAAACCGATGGCCCCGGTGATGATGAAGGCCCACTGCCAGCCCCAGGTGACGGCGATCCACGGCACGATCAGCGGGGCGCCGAGCGCGCCGATGTTCGTGCCGGAGTTGAAGATACCCGTCGCGAAGGCCCGCTCCTTCTTAGGGAACCACTCCGCGGTGGCCTTGATCGAGGCCGGGAAGTTGCCCGCCTCCCCGAGTCCCAGGAGGAAGCGCATCAGGGCGAAACCGGCGGCGGCTCCGGTCAGCGTGACGAACGCGAAGCCGGTCTTGGCGTCGATCTGCATCCAAGGAAGGCTGAATGCCGGCAGCAGGTGGGCGAAACCATGGCCCATGGCCGCCAGGCTCCAGAGGCCGACGAAGATGATGAAGCCCTTCTTGATGCCGATGCGGTCGATGATGCGGCCCGAAAGCAGCATGCCGATGGCATAGGCGAACTGGAAACTGAAGACGATCGCCGCATAGGTGCGCTCATCCCAGCTGAACTCCTTCTCCAAGGCCGGCTTGAGGAGACCGATGACCTGACGGTCGATGTAGTTGATCGTGGCGGCGAAGAACAACAGCGCGCAGACGATCCAGCGCTTGTTACCGATTTTTCCGGGGGGTTCGGTCATAGAAAGGGGTTTTCCAAGGCAAAGACCCTTTCCGAGGTAAGTCCACCCCAGAAGTCCTGTTGACTGAGCGTGGCCTTAAACCCAGTTTTCGGGTCGCCTATACCCATGTCGAAGCCGCGCGTCCTGATCACGACCACCTCGTTCCAAGACACCCCGGGCGACCACCATCGGCTGCTGAAGGAGGCCGGCTGGGAGATCGTCACGGCCCGCGGCCCGCTCAACGAAGCCGACACGCTGGCGCTGATGGGCGATTTCGACGGCTATATCTGCGGAGACGACGCCATCACGGCCAAGGTCCTCGAGAAGGCCCTGCCCCGCTTGAAGGTCATCAGCAAGTACGGCATCGGCGTCGACAAGATCGATATCAGGACCGCCACGACCAAAGGCATCCCCGTGCTCTTCACCCCCGGCGTGAACCACACCACCGTGGCCGAGCACGCCTTCCTCCTGCTGCTCGCCCTGGAACGCAATTTCCTCTTCCACGCCGACTCCACCCGGGCCGGCGGCTGGAAGCGCAAGACCGGCTTCGAGCTCCTCGGCAAGACCATGGGCATCGTCGGTCTGGGCCGCATCGGCAAGGAAGTCGCCGTCCGGGCCAAGGCCTTCGGCATCGAACTCGTCGGCCACGGCCGTCACTGGGACGAAGCCTTCGCCAAGCAGTACGGCATCCGCCGCATGGAGACGGTCGAGGACCTGCTGAAGATCTCCGACTACGTCTCGCTGCACACCGACCTCAAGCCCGAGACCCAGAACCTCATCTGCGCCCGCACCATCGCCCTGATGAAACCAGGCGCCCTGATCGTGAACTGCGCCCGCGGCGAAGTGGTCAACAGCGCCGACGTGGCGGCCGCCCTGAAGAGCGGCGCCCTCCGCGGCTACGCCTCCGACGTGCTCGACCAGGAACCCCCGCCCGCGGACCATCCGCTGACGAACCTGCCGAACTCGATCATCACGCCGCACATCGCCTCGCGGACCAACGAAAGCGTCGTACGCCAGGCCTCCACCGCCGTGCACAACCTCATCGCGGCCTTCCGCGGCGAGAAGCCCGAAGGCGTCAAGAACCCCGAGGTCCCCTTCAAAAAGCATTTCTGAAACCCGCCATGTCCGAACTCTTCCACGTCGTCCCCCGCGCCGCCCACGAGGCGCTCGTCACCGCCGCCTACGTCAAGCGCGGCTTCGGCGCCAAGGAGTCGGCCCAGGCCGCGCAGATGGCCAGCATGGCCACGCACCACGGCATCCGGACCCATAACTCCCTGAAGGCGCTGCACCTCGACGAGCTCTTCGGCTCCGGCGCCAAGGTCCCGGGCTGCACGCCCAACGCCACCGTCACCAAGAAGCCCTCCCGCTTCGAGGCCGCCGAAGTCTGGGACGCCCACCAGAAGCTCGGCCAGGCCGTCGCCGTCGACGCCATCGAGCGCTGCATCGAGCTCGCCGACAAATACGGCGTCGGCACGGTCTCCGTCGACAACGCCTTCCACTACCTCTGGGGCGGAGGCTACGTGATGGAAGCCGCCAAGCGCGGCTACATCGCCTACACGAACTGTACCGCCACGCTCGCGGAAGTCGTGCCCTTCCAAGGCAAGTTCCCCACGCTCGGCACCAACCCGCACTCCTGGGGCTTCCCGACGACCAAGGAGCTCGGCTTCCCGATCGTGATCGACTGGGCCACCTCCGTCATCGCGATGGGCCGCGTCCAGGTGCTCAAGCGCGAAGGCAAGATGCTGCCGCCCGACGCCGCCGTGGACAAGGACGGCAAGGTCACCCTCGACCCGAACGAAGCCGTCTCGCTCATCCCCTTCGGCGCGCACAAGGGCTACGGACTTTCCCTCATCAACGAACTCGTCGCCGGCTACATCGGCGGCTCGCTCCCGACCATCCGCAGCCGCACGCACGTCCCCGGCGAGAAGCAGGCCTGCGCCTTCTTCTTCCAGGTCATCCATCCCGAGGCCATGAGCTCCGGCGTCTTCGCCCAAGGCCGGACGCAGGGCCAGAACGTGAAGGCCGTCATCGACGACGTCCTCGGCCACGGCAACGAGAAGTGCATGCTCCCGGGCCAGCTCGAAGCGACTTTCGCCGCGCGCAGCGAGAAGGCCGGCGGCCTGCTCTTCTCCAAGGCCGAGATCGAGGCCTTCAACGAGATCGCCGCCCACATCGGTCATCCGCCGTTCGACCTCGCCGCCCTGCCCACCGGCTAAGCCCGGCCACCCCTCGAAACCAGACTCCCCCAACCATGGCCCTCCAGATCAAGTCGGCGAAGGAATGCGCCTTCGACCAAGTCTCCCTCGGTGAAATCATGCTCCGCCTCGACCCGGGCGAAGGCCGCGTGCGCACCACGCGCCAGTTCCAGGCCTGGGAGGGCGGCGGCGAATACAACGTCGCCCGCGGCCTGCGCAAGTGCTTCGGCCTGCGCACCTCGGTCTGCACGGCGTTCGTCGACAACGAGGTCGGCCGCCTGCTCGAGGACTTCGTCATGCAGGGCGGCGTGAACACCGATTTCATCAAGTGGCGCGAGGACGACGGCATCGGCCGCACCGTCCGCAACGGCCTCAACTTCACCGAACGCGGCTTCGGCATCCGCGGCGCCGTCGGCGTCCCGGACCGCGGCAACACCGCCGCCTCGCAGATCAAGCCGGGCGACTTCGACTGGGAGCACCTCTTCGGCAAGCTCGGCGTCCGCTGGCTCCACACCGGCGGCATCTTCGCGGCGCTCTCCGAGACCACCGCGCAGGCCACCATCGAGGCCGTCAAGGCCGCCAAGAAGCACGGCACGATCGTCTCCTACGACCTCAACTACCGCCCTTCCCTCTGGAAGACCATCGGCGGCCTGAAGAAGGCCCAGGAGGTCAACCGCGAGATCGCCCAGTACGTCGACGTGATGATCGGCAACGAGGAGGACTTCACCGCCTCCCTCGGCTTCGAGGTCAAGGGCGTCGACCATAACATCTCCAACATCGAGACCCAGGCGTTCAAGGACATGATCGGCGAGGCCGTGAAGCAGTTCCCGAACTTCAAGGTCGCCGCGACCACCCTCCGCCGCGTGATCACCGCCACCAAGAACGACTGGAGCGCCATCTGCTGGCACGACGGAAAGTTCCACGACAGCATCCAGTTCCCCGAACTCGAGATCCTGGACCGCGTGGGCGGCGGCGACAGCTTCGCCTCGGGCCTGATCTTCGGCTTCCTCGAACACAACGACGCCCAGAAGGCCGTGAACTACGGCGCCGCCCATGGCGCGCTGGCGTCCACGACCCCCGGCGACACGTCGATGGTCACCCGCAAGGAAGTCGAGAAGCAGCTCTCCGGCGGCGGCGCCCGCGTCGTCCGGTAAGCCTACGCCTCCCATACTCTATACTCCAAACTCCATACTCTAGTCTCATGTCCTCCCTCGAACTCTTCTCCCTCCAAGGCCGCGTCGCCGTCGTCATCGGCGGCACGGGCGAACTCTGCGGCGCCATGGCCGAAGGCTTCGCCTCCGCCGGCGCCCACGTCATCCTGGTCGGCCGCGACCCCGCCAAGGCCGACGCGCGTCTGGCCAAGATCAAGGCCGCCGGCGGCTCGGGCGAATTCCTCTCCTGCGAGGCCACCAACAAGGCCGACTTGGTCACGCTCCGCGACGGCATCCTCGCCAAGCACGGCAAGGTCGACGTCCTGGTCAACGGCGCCGGCGTCAATTCCCCCACCCCCTTCTTCGAGATCGACGAGGCCCAGCTCGACCGGATCCTGACGGTGAACATCAAGGGCGTGGTCTTCGGCTGCCAGGTCTTCGGCGAGGCGATGGTGAAGGCCGGCAAGGGCTCGATCATCAACCTCGGCTCGGAATCCGGCATCCTGCCGCTCTCGCGCGTCTTCACCTACTCGGCCTCCAAGGCCGCGGTGCACAACCTCTCGAAGAACCTCGCCCGCGAGTGGGCGGCGAAGGGCGTGCGCGTCAACACGCTCGTGCCGGGCTTCTTCCCCGCCGAGCAGAACCGCAAGGTGCTCACCCCGGAGCGCGTGGCCACCATCCTCGGCAAGACCCCGATGAACCGCTTCGGCGAGGCCAAGGAACTCATCGGCGCGTCCCTGCTGCTCGCTTCCGACGCCGGCAGCTTCGTCACCGGCGCCGAGATCGTCGTCGACGGCGGCTTCGCCGCGATGTCCATCTGAGAACGGGACCGACGACGATGGCCTTCATGGACGACCATTTCATCCTCTCGACCGGTACGGCGCAGAAGCTTTACCACGGCGTGGCGAAGGACCAGCCGATCGTCGACTACCACTGCCACCTGAGCCCGAAGGACATCGCCGATGACCGACGCTTCGAGGACCTCTCGGCCGTCTGGCTCGCGGGCGACCACTACAAATGGCGGGCGATGCGCGCCAACGGCGTCAGCGAAGACCTGATCACCGGAGAGAAATCGTCCTCCCGCGAGAAATTCCAGGCCTGGGCCGAGACGGTGCCGTCCACCCTCCGCAACCCCCTCTTCCACTGGACGCACCTCGAGCTGCGCCGCCACTTCGGCATCGAGGAAGTGCTCGAGGGCGCCACGGCCCAGAAAGTCTGGGACGAAGCCAACCGCCAGCTGAAGCACGGCGAACTCACGGCCCGCGGCATCCTCAAGCTGATGAAGGTCGAAGTCGTCGGCACCACCGACGATCCGGCCGACTCGCTCGACCAGCACCACCGCATCGCGAAATCCGGCTTCGCCACCAAGGTCGTCCCGACCTTCCGACCGGACGCCTGCCTCAAGGTCCGCCACCCAGAACGCATTCAGGCTTGGGCGAAGCGCCTCGCCGAGGCCACCGGCAAAGGAACGGACACGTTCGCGGGCCTGATCGCCGGCCTGAACCAGCGCCACGACGACTTCGCCGCCGCAGGCTGCCGCGCGTCCGACCACGGCCTCGAGTATCTGCCCGATGCCGTCTGCTCCGAAGCCGAAGCCAAGGCGATCTGGGAGCGGGCCATCGCCGGCCACGCCGCCACGCCAGAAGAAGCCGAGAAGTTCACGGCCTTCATCATGTTGCACGTCGGCCGTCTCAACCACGCCAAGGGCTGGGTCACCCAGCTGCACCTCGGCGCGGTGCGCGACCCGAACCTCGGCCTGCTCAAGCGCCTCGGCGCCGACGCCGGTTGCGACACCATCGGCGACTACCGCCAAGGCCCCGGCCTCATCCGCTGGTTCGGCACGCTGTCGGGCGAGAACGCCCTCGGAAAGACGATCCTCTACAACCTCAATCCCGCCGACACCGCCCTCTTCGCCTGCCTCCCCGGCTCGTTCCAGGACGGCGTCACGCCGGGCACGATCCAGTACGGCTCGGGCTGGTGGTTCCTCGACCAGGAGCGCGGCATGCGCGACCAGATGAACGCGCTGTCCGACCTCGGCCTGCTCAGCCGCTTCATCGGCATGATCACCGACTCGCGCTCCTTCCTGTCCTATCCGCGCCACGAGTATTTCCGCCGCATCCTGTGCGACCTCGTCGGCCAGGACGTCGAATCGGGCCGCATCCCCGACCGCCAGGACTGGAACGAACGCCTGATCGCCGACGTGTGCTACGGCAACGCCAGCCGTTACTTCGGGTTCGCGAAGTAAGCCGGGGTCGCTTGTCGCCGACGCGCGCCGGGCTCAGGTGCGGTCCGTGCGGTAGACGCGCTGCACCCGCTGCGTGAGCGTGCAGAGCGCTTCCCAAGGAATGCAGTCCGACCAGGCGCAGAATTCCGCCACGGTGATCCGGTCGGCGCCCTGCGGACCGAGGATCGTCGCGACATCGCCGACGGCGACCTCCGGGACATCCGTCACGTCCACGATGGTCTGGTCCATGGTCACGCGCCCGAGGATCGGACAGCGCCGGCCGCGCACGAGGAAGGAACCGCGGTTGCTCGCGGCCGTCGGCACGCCGTCGCCGTAGCCCACGGCGACGATCGCGACGCGCGAGGCACGGGCGAGCACCTTGGTGCGGTTGTAGCTCACGCCCGTGCCCGCGGGCAGGTCCTTGACCAAGACCACGCGCGCATGGAAGGAAAGCACCGGATCCGGACGGAGGCTGGCCAGGAAGGAGCCGGACGAAGGCGGCAGACCGTACTGCATCAGCCCCACGCGCACGGCGTTGAACGGGGCCTCGGCCGAGAAACTTTCGAGGCCCGCGCTGTTGTCGGCATGGATGAGCAGGCCCGCGCGGGTGGCCGAGGGGATCGACGCGAGCAGTCCTAGGAAAAGCCGGCGCTGCTCGGCGGTGAAGACGGGATCCTTGTCGGCCTCCGAGAAATGGGTGTAGACCCCGCGCCACTGGAAGACCGGATCGCCCAGCACGCAGGCGAAGAGAGCCGCGGCCTGCTCATGCCAGACGCCCGCGCGCCCCATGCCCGTGTCGACCTTCACGTGGACTTTCGCCGGCAGCCCCGCGGCGCAGGCCACCGTCGCGAGCGCCCGGGCTTCTTCCAGTGAATTCAAGGTGATGTCGAGGCCGAGCGCCAAGGCCCGGGGCATCTCGGACGGCAAGGTCGGGCTCAGCAGCAGGATATCCGCGTCGTGACCGATCTCACGCAACATCGCGGCCTCGGCGACATTGGCGACCGCGAAACAATCCACGCCCGCCTGCAGCAGGCGCGTCGCGACCTCCGGCATCCCGTGCCCGTAGGCGTTGGCCTTGACGACCGCGACGTAACGGATGCGGGGCGGCAGCGCCTGCTTGATCCTCCCGACGTTCCGGTCGATGGCCGGCAGGTCGATCTCGACCCAGGCGCGGGCCGCGGAACGGTTGGGCGAAGCGCTCATGACCGGTGGCGTTCGCCCGACCAGACGGCGAAATCGTCGGCGACGTTCAGGGCGTCGGGACGGGGCTCGAGACGCAGGAAACCCGGCCGGGCGAAGGCGTCGGGCAGAACGGACCAAGGATGCGGCACCGCGACATGCGACGTCAGCACGCCGGGAGCGGCCTCGCTCGAAGCGAGGATGCGACGGCCCGTCGCGTTCAGCTGCGCGGCCTCGGCTTCGAACGGCGTACCCAAGGAGCCGTCGGAAGCGACCTCGAGCGCATGCCAGCGCTTGAGGCGCGATTCCACCGCGACGAGGAACGGGCCGTGCTCGCCAGCGTCGAGCGACGCGCGTGCCAGGCCCGCGAGGGATTCCCAGACGAAGACGGGGCGCGGCTCCAGCGCGGACCAAGCACGGACGGCCAGAGCGGCGATCCGGATGCCGAGGACCGAGCCCGGGCCGACGCATAGGGCGAACGAACGAATCTCGTCGAGCCGCAGCCCGGCCCCGGTCAGAGCGGTTTCGACACAGCCGAACAAGCCTTCCAAAGCCCCGTCGGGCGAGACTCCCTGCCCTGCCCAGCGACCGCCCGAAACAACCCCGACCCGGACACCGACACGGGCGGAGCCGTCGAGGACGAGGCAGGGTTCGGGCGCGCTCATGGCCTCAGCCTGGCGGCCAATCGAGGGCGCGTCCACCCAGCAGATGCACGTGCAGATGCGGGACGGATTCGCCGCCGTCGGGCCCGTTGTTGATCACGATGCGGAAACCCTTGGCGAGGCCTAGCTGACGCGCGAGCTGACCGGCCACGAGCAGCAGATGTCCGAGCAGCGCCTGGTCGGACTGGGTCGCTTCCGCGAGCCGGGGGATCGCCTGCCGCGGGACGATCAGCACGTGGGCCGGCGCCTGCGGGGCGATGTCATGGAAAGCCACGCACAGCGCGTCTTCATGGATGAGTTTCGCCGGGATCTCCTTGTCGGCGATCTTCTGGAACAGCGTCTTCGGGGCGCTCATGGGGAATCAGAGGATGACGACGGTCACGCGACGGCGGCCGGCTTGGCGGGCCACGAGGCCCTGGACCGTATCCACCGCCTCGTCATAGGCGGCGCGGGCGCGACCCGAACGTACGCGGCTGCCCGCAAGGTATTGGTCCTGCAGCCCCACGACCCAGAAGAGCACGTCGGCGGCTTCGCCGGCCGTCGCCAAGGCCGCCTCGACGCGCTCAGGGGCCCAGAGGGCGTCGAACGGCTCGGCGCGATGGTCCAGGACGGCGATGACCGGGGTCGGCCGGTCCGGCGAAAGCAGGCGGAAGATCTGCGCCGCCGCGGCGGCGAGGTCGGCGGCGCTGAGGCGCGGATCGGTCTGGTCGTCGGACTCGAACACGCGGAGCACCGCGTCGACGTCGCCGCGGAGCTGCGGGGCCGTGCCCGTCATCGAGGCCAGCAGCGCGTTGAGCGTGCGCAGGCGGATGGACTTCGGCAGCGCGGCGGTCACTTGGCCTTCCCTCCCTTGCGGAGCTGGTCGATCGCCTTGGCCAGTTCGTCGATGTCGCGGAATTCGCGGTAGACGCTGGCGAAACGGACGTAGGCGATCTGGTCGACGGCCTGGAGGCGGGTCATGATCTCCTCGCCGATGGCGCTGGACGGCACCTCGTCCTCGAATTTCGCCTGCAGGTTCTCGACGATCTCGGAGATCATCAGGTTGATGCGCTCGACCTCGATGGGCCGCTTGTCGGTCGCCTTACGGACGCCCGCGGCGATCTTGCCGATGTCCAGTTCCTCGCGGGCCCCGTTGCGCTTCACGACCACCATGCCCTCGCGGACGATCTCCTCGATCGTGCTGAAACGGTGGTCGCAGGCCAGGCACTCCCGCCGGCGGCGGATCGAATGGTTACCCTTGCCGAGGCGGGTCTCCAGGACCTTCGTATCCTCGTGGTTGCAGCGGGGACAGAACATCGGTCAGAGCCGGAGGAAGTTCCCCAGCAGCTGGAGGCCGTGCTCGGTGGCGAAGGACTCCGGATGGAACTGGACGCCCCAGATCGGCAGCTCGCGATGGCGCAGGCCCATCACCAGACCGTCTTCGGTCCAGGCCGTCACCTCGAGGGCGGCGGGGAAAGTGGAGCGCTCCACGACCAGCGAGTGGTAGCGGGTCGCGGCGAAAGGCGAAGGCAGTCCCTTGAAGACGTCGGTGTTATTGTGGAACACCGGCGAGGTCTTGCCGTGCATCAGGTGGGGCGCGCGGATGACGTTGCCTCCGAAGACATGGCCGATGGCCTGGTGGCCGAGGCAGACGCCGAGGATCGGCTTTTTTCCGGCGAAGGCCTTGATCATCGCGCAGGAGACGCCTGCTTCGGCGGGCGAACACGGACCGGGCGAGATCATCACCCGGTCGGGATTGAGGGCGAGGGCCTCCTCGACCGTGATCTGGTCGTTGCGATACACCTTCTGCTCCACGCCTAACTGCCCGAAGTATTGGACCAGGTTATAGGTGAACGAATCGTAGTTATCGATGACCAGCAGCACGTCGTGACGATTTGACCGGAGGCGAGAACTGTCAAGGAGCCGCGACTCCGTGTGAACAAGTGAGCGCGCCGAAGGAACTACTTCGCGAGGTGCAGAGACAGGGTCAAAAGATGCGAGTCAGCTGATGAAAGCCGATGAATGATGGACGATGGAGGATAAGATTCAGCCAGGGCCCATCCTCCATCATTCAGCGGCGACCATCATGCATCTGCCAGCCCCGGCCCGAACCCTAAAATAGCCTACCCCCACCCCTGTCCCAAACCCTTCCTCTGCTCCGTGAATTCCCTCTCAACCCCCTCGAAAGTAGGACTTTACAGAGGCAGGGGGGTGTGAATAACTGTGTGAACGGCATGAAACAGCGCACCCTTGGCAAAGAAGCCTCCGTGAAAGGCAAGGCCCTCCATACTGGTCAGGAAGTCACCTTGACCCTCCGACCAGGCGCTCCGAACTCCGGACTCGTCTTCCGTCGCATCGACCTGTTCGGCAAACCCGAGATCCGCCCGGTCTCCGAGATGATCACCGAGCTGGAACGCAAGACGACGGTCTCCTCGGACACCGTCAAACTCCACACCATCGAGCACGTGCTCTCGGCCTTGAGCGGCATGGCGGTGGACAACGCCATCATCGAACTCGACGCCTCGGAGCCGCCCATCGTCGACGGTTCCGCCCGGCCCTTCACCACGCTCATCCACCAGTGCGGCGTCGTCGAACAGGCCGAAGCACGCGAGACCTTCGCGCTCACGCATCCCATCACCATCAACGAAGGCAGCCGCTCGATCATCGCCCTGCCCTTCGACGGCCTGCGCGTCACCTGCACTTCGGCGGACGACCGCGGCATCCATACGCAGCACCTCACGATCGACATCGACGCCGAGACCTACGAGGCCCAGATCGCCCCGGCCCGCACGTTCACGATCTACGAGGACATCGAAGGCCTCATCGAGAAGGGCCTCATCAAGGGCGGCACGCTCGACTCGGCGATCATCCTCAAGGGCGACAAGATCGTCAGCAAGGAGCCCCTGCGCTTCAAGGACGAGCTCGTCCGCCACAAGATCCTCGATATCGTCGGCGACATCGTCCTCGCCGGCGTGCGCCTGAAGGCCCACATCATCGCCGTCCGCCCGGGCCATGCGCTCAACGCCCGCCTCGCCGCGGCCGTCCGCAAGCAGTGGCAGGAATCCAAGGCGCCCAAGGCCAAGGCCGCCTCCGCGGCGGCCAAGGTCGAAGCCCCGACGGCCCCCGTCGGCTCGGCGCTCGACATCCGCCAGATCCTCAACGCCCTGCCCCACCGCTACCCGTTCGTGATGGTCGACCGCGTGGTCGAGCTCAACGACGACTCCCTGGTCGCGATCAAGAACGTCACGATCAACGAACCCTATTTCCAGGGCCACTTCCCCGGCCAGCCGGTCATGCCGGGCGTACTGCAAGTCGAGGCGATGGCGCAGGCCGCCGGCCTCATCATGCTGCGCCGCGGCGCCGCCGACGAAGCCCCGAAGGTCGTCTTCTTCATGAGCGCCGACAAGGTGAAGTTCCGCAAGGCGGTCACGCCGGGCGACACCTTGGAGATCCGCGCGAAGCTGACCAAGGTCCGCGGCCGCATCGCCGCCGCCGAGTGCGAATGCCTCGTCAACGGCGAGTGCGTCTCGTCGGCCGAACTGCTCTTCACCATCGCCGACTCGCCCAACGGCTGAACCGGATGGCCACGCAAGTCCACCCCACCGCCATCGTCGAAGCCGGCGCGAAGCTCGGCCACGACGTCGTCATCGGCGCGTACGCCTACGTGGGCGCCGACGTCACCCTGGGCGACGGCTGCGTGCTGCATCACCACGCCACGGTCGAAGGCTTCACGCAGCTCGGCCCGCTGTGCGAGGTCTTCCCCTACGCCTTCATCGGCGGCCGCACCCAGGACCTGAAGGCCCGCCCAGGCAAGCCCGGCCTCAAGGTCGGCGCACGTAATACCTTCCGCGAATACGTCAGCGTCCACCTCGGCACCCAGGAAGGCGAATGGACCATCCTCGGCGACGACAACGTCCTGCTGGCCTATTCCCACGTCGCGCATGACTGCGTGATCGGCAACCATCTCGTCATCTCCAGCCACTCCGCCGTCGCCGGCCACGTGCACGTGGGCGACCATGTGAACATCGGCTGGAACGCCGGCATCCACCAGTTCTGCCGCATCGGCGACCATGCGATGGTCGCGGCCTGCTCGAAGTGCGTCCAGGACGTCCCCCCTTTCGTCATCGCCGACGGCAACCCCTGCGAGACCAAGATGATCAACGCGGTGGGGCTGAAGCGTTCGGGCTTCTCCGACGACGAGATCGCCGCGGCCAAGCTGATGCATCGCCTTTTCTACCGCGACGGCCTCAACACCTCGCAGGCCATCGAGAAGGCGCGGGGGCTGCCCGAAGCCTCGGGTCGGGTCGTGAAAGCCTTCGTGGACTTCGCCGCGTCGACCAAGCGCGGCCTGGCCTGATTCCGTCGGCGCTTGCGGCGGGGAGTCCCGCGCGTAGCCTGAGCGGCATGAAAGCCCTTCTGCCCGCCTGGTCCGCCTTGCTCGTCGCCGCCGGCTCGCTCTCCGCGGCCGTCGTCGAACGCCCGCTGGAATACCAATCCGGAGAAGTCCTTTGCGAAGGCTGGCAGGCCTATGACGACGCCGTGACCGGCCAGCGACCCGGCTTGCTCGTCATCCACCAGTGGACCGGCATCAGCGACCATGAAAAAGAAGCCGCCCGCAGGCTCGCCGCCCTCGGCTACAACGTCCTCGTCGCCGACATCTACGGCAAGGGCGTCCGTCCGCAGCCCCCGGCCGCCGGCAAGGAAGCCGG
>JBDKKH010000002.1:0-6950 GCA_039796215.1 Verrucomicrobiota bacterium | reverse complement strand
CCGGCGCATCAGATCTCCCTCCGGCGAAAGAGCGTCATGCCCAGCGCGAGGTAGGCGGCGACGTAGGCCAGGCCGGAAACCACCACTTCAAGGACCGCCGGGACCGACACGGTCGATGCGCCCAGCACGAGGGCGTCGCCGAGGTTGAACTGCTGCAGATTGGGAAGCAGGCGCGTCGTCACCCAGAGCAAGGCGTCGTACCAGAAGGAGCCGCCGGGACGGAGGATGGCGTCCTGCGCGATCCACTGGAGCTGACCCGCGACGACGGCCAAGGCGCCCATGACCACGGTGAAGAGGAAGGTGCGCGCCATGGCCGAGAGAGCGAGCACGATGGCGATCACCACGCCCAGCCGGAGCCACTGCAGCAACGTGAACCAGAGCAGTCCCGCGAAGCTGAAGGTCGCGGGGATGCGGCCGTTCTGCTCCGCGATCAGCAGGAGTTCCTGCTCGCGCGACCACAGCACGAGACCCAGCAGTCCGGCCAGCGTGAGCACGAACACCCCCAGCATCACCCAGGCGCCCAGGAACTTCCCCAGCAGGAACTCCCAGCGGCTGAGCGGCTTGGCGAGGAGCGTGAGCGCCGTCTTGTTGTCCATCTCGCTGAAGAAGAGCTGGGCGGTCATCACCACCGCCAGGACCGAGCCGAAGAGGAACATCCCGCCGAAGCCGAAGTCGGCGATGAACTTCAGTTCGCCATGGCCGAAATCAAGGGCGCGGAACGCCACCGAAGAGAGCACCATGGCGGCCGCCAGCATCAGCAGGAAGGCGAAGAAGCGTTGTCTCACCGCCTCCAGGAAGGTGATGCGGGCGATCCAGAAGATCCGTTGGCGGGAGGCTTTCATGTCAGGCGTCGCGGCTGCCGGTGACCAACTCGCGGAAGAGGTCTTCCAGCGAACGCCGGGGATGGGTGACGGAGGTCAGGACGGCGCCATGCGCGGCGAGGGCCGCGACGGCGGCCGCTTGGGCGGCCGGGGTCAGGCCATCCACCGAGAGCACGTGCTGGTCTCGCCGGGCGAGCACGTCCTCTACCCGGCCGGCAAGCACGAGCCGTCCGCGGTCCATGATGGCGACCCGGTCGCACACCTGTTCGACCTGGCCCAGCAGGTGCGAGCACAGGACGACCGTCTTGCCTTGGTCGCGCATGGTCCGGATCATCCGGCCGATGGCCGCCGACCCCACGGGGTCGACGCCGGCGGTGGGTTCATCGAGGATCACGAGTTCCGGATCATGGACGATGGCTTGCGCCAGGCCGATGCGCTGGAGCATGCCTTTCGAGTACGTCCCGACGGGACGGTCCGCGGCGGAGGTCATCGCGGTGAGGTCGAGCGAGGCCTCGACGGCGTCAGAGAGCTTCTCGGCGTGGACGCCGCTGAGCTGCGCGCAGTAGCGGACGAGCTCGCGTCCGCTCAGGAACTTGTGGAAGTACGGGGCCTCCGGCAGGAAGCCGGTCCGCCCCCGCGCCGCAGGCGAGGCGAAGGGCTCGCCGAGGATGCGGATCTCCCCTGCGGTGGCCGCGACGAGGCCCAGGACGATCTTCAAGGTCGTGCTTTTCCCGCAACCGTTGGGACCGAGGAGTCCGAACACTTCGCCGCGCGGGATCTCCAACGAGAGGTCGTCCACCGCGCGAAGCTTGACGCCTCGAAGCCCGACCCGGAAATCCTTGGTCAACCGTTGGACGGAAATGGCGGAGGTCATCGGCGTAGCGTGAAATCGCGACAGGTGCGCAAGCCGGAGAAATTCCGGACTTCTACCCCGCGGATATGGCCGTCCAGCGCCTTGCCGATCTCGGCGGTGAAGGCGTCGACCTGCGTCTCGGCGCCTTCGGCATGCAGGTAGACTCGGCCGTCCGTGAGGTTCTGGACATAGCCGGTGACGTCATAACCGCGGGCCAAAGCAAGGACTTGGGCTCGAAAACCGACCCCTTGGACGTGGCCGGCATACCAGACATCGCGATGGGAGACATGGGTTGACATGACCTTAACTTGAGGAGAATGTTCATGACTCCGACCATCCCAGCAACCGCAATCCGACTATGCCCCTTCCTATCGCCATGCTCGACGGCCCTGTTTTCTGGGCCATCCTCGCCGTAGCCTTGCTGCTTTTCGGTGGGTCGAAGATCCCCGAGCTCGCCCGCGGTCTCGGGAAGGCCAAGCGCGAGTTCAAGAAGGCCTCCGAGGAAGTCGAAACGGAGATCCGCAGCGCCGCCGAAGAGGATGAGCGCAAGAAGTACCGCCTCAAACAGATCGAGGAAGAGGAACGCGCCGCCGTTCGCGCCAAGATCGAAGCCGAAGAGCGCGCCAAGCGGGCTCAAGACGGCAAACAGAACTGAAGACCCAGGGGCCGCAAGGCCCCTTCTTTTTGACCATGTTCACCGGCTTAGTGCAAGGCGCCGCCCGGGTCGTCAGCCTGACTCCCCGCCAAGCTGACGGCGCCAGGCTCACCCTCTCGCACCCCCTCCTCGCCAGCGCCAAGTCCGGCGACAGCATCGCCACGAACGGATGCTGCCTCACCGTGGTAGACCCCCGAGGAGACACCGCGTCCTTCGATCTCCTCGCGGAGACCTTGCGGCTGACCAATCTCGGCGAGCTCAAGGCAGGCATGGCGGCCAACATCGAACCGAGCCTGCTGCCCACCGACCGAATGGGGGGACACTTCGTCACCGGGCATATCGACTGCGTCGGCACCATCGCCTTTTTCGGACAGGTCGGGGCTGACTGGCGGCTTGATATCTCCGTCCCCGAGGCCTTCCGCCGCTATCTTGTCCGCAAGGGTTGCGTGGCCGTGGACGGCATGTCTCTCACGGTCGCGGAGGTCCTGCCGGAAGGGTTCCGCATCTGGCTGATCCCACATACCTTGGAGGTCACCAATCTTGCCGGCCGCCGACAAGGCGACCGGGTCAATCTCGAATCCGACTTGCTCGCCAAATACGCCGAGAAGCTGCTCGGCCGGGGCTGATCACGCGGGGTCTTGTGACAGATCGTTGAGGCGCGCTTCCAGGCGGCCGGCGACCGCGGCATCCGTCTCCCCTTCGGCCGGCAGAGGTTCCGCGACGAAGGTCAGGTCCACGACGGAAAAAGGAATCGGCAGCGCGAAGCGATCCCAGCTTCCCAGCCGCCAACAGGAGCGATAGCGGATGCCCAGCACCACGAAGGGGCGTCGCGCGAGTTTCGCCAAGGCGACCGCACCCTCCTTGCACTTGAGCGCGGGGCCCTTGGGGCCGTCAGGCGTGATGCCGGCGTGCTGCCCGGCCCGAAGCGCGCGGGTCAAGGAGACGAGGGCGGCGGCGCCGCGGCGATTGGACGAGCCGCGGGCGGCGGCCAGGCCCATCAGCCGGAAGAAGGCGACCAGCCATGCGCCGTCCTTGCTGGTGCTGATGAGGGCCGTGACGGGGCGGCTCAGGCAACGTTGCGCGATCCACGGGGCGATGAACAGCTTGTCATGCCAGAGCAGGAGGACGAAGGGGCCCGCGCGGTCGTCGATGTCATGTCCGTGCCGACGAAAGCGAAGCGTGGCGATCCATGCGCGTAAGAGCAAGGCCAGCGGGGCCACCCATAGCCAATGATACCAAGGCACCACTACGGGAGCTTCAGGGTTCGATGGCGGATGGTCGGACACCTCTTCATATCACGGGCCGAGGCCGCCCAGTTCAAACCTTTACGCTGGCAGGCCCAGCGCCGACCTGACCGCTTTGCGTGCCAAGAGGTGGAGCAACGGAGGCGCGAAGAGCCCGGGAGCCTGTTCTGCCCACGACGCGACCTCTCCTGGCGTACGCCAGACCAAGGAGTCCACCTCCGACTCGGCCAAGGTGACGGCATGCCCGCCCTTGAGCAGGTAGCTACGGACGAACTCGTGTCCCAGTTCCGCGTGACAAGGCGCGTAATCGATTTCGGCCAGGTCCTCCGGCCGGACCGCGAATCCCAGTTCCTCTCGCAATTCCCGCAAGGCCGCGGCGTGGTAGTCCTCTCCGGCGTCCACATGGCCGGCGCATGAGCTGCTCAGCAGCCCCGGGCAGTTGTCCTTGGCGTAGGAACGGCGTTGCAGGCTCAGCGCCCCGTCGGGTCGCAGCCAGAAGATATGCACGGCCCGATGCCGGAGTTTCCGTCGATGGATGTCCCGCCGGAGCGCCGTGCCGACGACGACGTCGTGCGCGTCCACCACGTCGAAGACCTCGTCGGGCGACTGTCCTGGTTCGGCGGGCCTCATCGTCCGAGGTCCATGATGATGTTCCATCGCTTGTTCAGTTCGCGGTCGTGTTTCTTCCACTCGGGGTCCCAGGCTTCCAGCTGCTTCCAGAAACGATCGGAGTGGTCCATATGACGTCGGTGGGAGAGCTCATGCAGGATGACATGGTCATGGAGCGTCGGCGGCAACAGCACCAGGCGCCAGTTGAGCGAAAGGCCGCCCGTGCTCGAGCAGGACCCCCAGCGCGTGGTCTGGTCGCGGACGCTGACCTGCCCTACCTCGACGCCGCATCGACGGCTGAGCCGGTCGACCGCCAGGCCCAGGCCGGTCTCGGCAAGCCGACGCACGACTCGTACCGAGCCTGCGTCTGGGTCATCGGTCGGGAGCACCAGCATGGCCTTGTCCTCGGCGGCCGACAGGCGGCAGGCGGCTCGCGTCCCCTCTTGCATCTCGATGGCCAGAAGCCGGTCGTCCAAGGTCAGCCAAGGGAACTTGCGGAGGTGCTCCGGCAGGGATGACTGCACGGTGCGGGCCTTGGCCAGGACGCGTTCCAACCATGGGAGGTTGTCTCGCAGAAACGCCAAGGCCGAGGCGTGGGAGGCGTGAGGAGGATAGGTCAGGACGACCTTAGGGCCGGGCTTGACGGAAAGACGGACTCGGGTCGTCCGGTCGGAGACGCGGGGCCAGACAAGCACCGGCCGACCCGCGACATGCACCGTGATGGGCGGGCCGTCCGGGTTCATCGTCAGGCTTGGGAGACGCCGCGCTCACCGGCGGCGACGACCTTGCTCGTATGCCGACGAAGGGCCGAGTCCGGATCGATGCCGGCGTCGCGGCAGGCGGCCACGAGTTCGAAAAGCCTCCGGCCGGCGGCCTCCTCCGTGAGCCCCGACGTCTCGGCGGCCACGTGCTCGGCGTCCACGACGGACCCGACTTCAAGCGACTTCTTACGCACCTGCTTCCAGACTTCGCGCGCCGTGAGCAGGGAGTTCAGGGAAGGCGGCAAAGCCTTGAAGACCGACGGCGGCTGGACGCCTTTTTCCTTCAGTTTGATCTGCTCCCACTGCGTGACGACGGCGTCGGATGAGCCGAGCTTGGCGCCATCGCCGAACACATGGGGGTGACGGCGAACCATCTTCTCGTTCACTTCGCGGGCGACGTCGTCGAACGTGAATTTCCCTGACTCGGCGGCCATCTGGGCGTGCATGACGACATGGAACAAGAGGTCGCCCAGTTCCTCGCGCAGATTGGCGTCGTCGTCCCGGTCGATCGCCTGGACCAGTTCCGCCACTTCTTCGACGAGGCAGTCGCAGACGGAGCGGTGCGTCTGCTCCCGGTCCCAAGGGCAGCCGTCCGGAGCGCGGAGTCGGGCGGTGGTCGCGATCAGAAGGTCGATGCCGGGCATGAGCCGATGCAGAGGGCACGCGGGCGGAGAGTCAAAACGATTGCCAGAAGGCGGCGGAGCGTTTGGTCTGGGGCCGTGGACAAGCTGACCGAAATCATGGACGCCAAGCGCCGGGAAATCGCCCCGTTCGCGCGACCGGTCACCGACGCCGAGCTGGCGGCCTTCGCCGGCCGCTGGAAGACTCCCGGTTTCCGCCGGTCGCTCGAGGTCGCCGGCCGGCTGAGCGTGATCGCCGAGGTGAAGCGAGCCTCTCCGAGCGTCGGCCAGATCCGGGACGACGTGGATGCCGTCGCCCAAGCCAAGGCCTATGCCGAAGCCGGCGCCGATTGTCTCTCCGTCCTCACCGAGACGACCTATTTCAAAGGCCAGCTCAAGGATCTTGAGGACGTGGTGAAGGATCAGTCTTCCCGGACGCGGCCCCTGCCCTGCATCCGCAAGGACTTCATGGTCCACCCCTATCAGGTCTTGGAAGCCGCCCAAGCCGGCGCCCGCTGCATCCTGATCATCGTCCGAGGGTTGACGGACGCCGAGATCATCCCGATCCACCGGGCCGCCAAGCTGGCGGGCCTCGATGTCTTGTTCGAGGTCCATGACGAAGCCGAGCTCGAACGGGCGCTCCGTCACGATCCAGACATGGTAGGCGTCAACAACCGCAACCTCTCGACCTTCCAGATCGACCTCACCTTTGCGGAGCGCGTCATCCCGCACATGCCGGCCTCCGTGCTCAAAGTGGCCGAAAGCGGCATCAAGACCGCGGAAGACGCCGCCCGCATGCGCGCCGCCGGCGCGCATGCCCTCCTTGTGGGAGAATCCCTGATGCGTGCGCCAGACGTATCAGCACTGATGAAGGCCTTGCAGAACGCATGAACGACGGTCCGCTTTCGCCCAATGAGACGCGCGACCTTCTCGCGCGGCTTGCCCACATGCCGAAGAAGTGGCTGGGGCAGAACTTCCTGGTCGACGGCAATATCGTGCGAAAGTCGCTCGAGCTCGGAGAAGTGAAGGCCGGCGACACCGTCGTCGAGATCGGTCCGGGGCTGGGCACCCTTACCCGCACCCTGCTTTGCGCCGGGGCCGACCTGCATGCGGTCGAGGCCGACCGCACGATGCACTTCCACCTCACCGAGTCGTTGCTGCCTCGTTTCCCCCGGACCTTCCATCTCATCGAGGGAGACGCGGTCGAGTTGCCACGCGCCGGCCTGACCGACGCGACCGACGGCTCCTTCAAGGTCATCGCCAACCTGCCTTACGCCATCTCGACCCCCTGGATGGATGGCATCTGCGCCGGTCCGCATCCTTCGCTGATGGTGCTGATGCTCCAGAGGGAAGCCGCCGAGAGGCTGACCGCCGAGGTCGGCACGGG
>JBDKKH010000001.1:0-5897 GCA_039796215.1 Verrucomicrobiota bacterium | reverse complement strand
TCACCAACGCCGTCCGCTCCACCAAGATCGGCCGGCTCAAGGGCGTGGACCATCTCTACACCGGCAAGGTCGAGAAGGTCGACGCCGCCATCCTGAAGTCCATGCTCTCGCAGGACATCCTCCCGCTCGTCACGCCCATCGTGTGCGACCGCGAAGGCCAGTCGCTGCGCGTCAACAGCGACCACCTCGCCATGGAGCTGGCCGTGGCCTTGGGCGCCTCGAAGCTCATCTACCTCACCCCGTTCAGCGGCCTCCAGGTGAACGGCGTCGTGCAGCTCAACCTCCCGGAAGACGACCTCAAGCGGCTCCTCGCGGACAAGTCCGCCAAGCTCGACCCGCGCATCCGGAGCAAGGCCGTGCAGGCCGCCAAGGCGCTGGACGAGGACGTCCCGCGCGCGCACATCCTCGACGGGCGGGTCTTCGGCTGCCTGCTGACCGAGATCTTCGACAAGGTCGGCCTCGGCACGATGGTGCACGCCAACGACTACGACCGCATCCGCCAGGCGAAGAAGAAGGACGCGCAGGCCCTGTACAACCTCGCCAAGCACGGCGCCAAGACCGACGCGCTCGTCGCCCGTACGCGCCAGCAGATCGAACAGTCCTTCGGCGAATTCTACGTCTACGAGATCGACGACAGCATCATCGGCTGCGCGGCGCTCCGCCCTTATCCGGGCGGCAAGGCCATGGAGCTCGGCGCGGTCTACGTGCAGCCTTTCTACCATGGCCGGGGCGTCGGTCGCAAGCTGGTCGAGTTCGCCAAGCGGCGCGCCAAGCAGCTCGGCGCGAAGAAACTCGTCGCGCTCACCACGCAGACCCAGGGCTTCTTCCAGTCGGCCTGCGGTTTCGTGGCGGGCACCCAGGCGGACCTCCCGGCCGAGCGCCGCAAGACCCTGCGGACCAGCGGGCGGAACTCCGTCGTGCTGACGTACCCGCTCAGCCGCCTGAGCGACTCCGTGCGCTGAGGCTCAGCCCGCCTTGAAGAAGCCGCGCTGCTTGTCGCTGACCGGCAGGCCGAGCTTCTCCATCAGGAGCAGGAAATCCTCCCAGACCGTCCGCTTGGCGGAGGCGCTGGGCGTATGCAGGAGATAGTTGGGATGGAAGGTCGCGAGCATCGGCAGGCCGCCGAGCTCGAACCACTGGCCACGCGCCTGCGTGATGGTCGGCGTCCGGCCGTGCAGCGCCTCGAACGCGTGCGCGCCCAAGGCCACGACCACGCGCGGGCCGACGATGTCGATCTGCGCGCGGAGGTAAGGCAGGTTGAAGGCGAGCTCGCGCGCGGTCGGCGGGCGCTTGCCGTACTGGGTCGGCGGCTCCGGACGCCATACCATGACCGGCGCGAAATAACAGTCGTCGGGCTTGATCGCCGCGGCGGAGAGGATCTTCTGGAGCAGTTCGCCGGACTCGCCGGCGAAGGCCTGGCCGGCCTCCATCTCGACGATCGTGGGGGCTTCGCCGACGAACACGATCCGGGCGTCGAGCGAGCCGTGGCCGAGCAACGGGCGCTGCGGCGCGACGAGATGCTTCTTCGTCTCGGCGCACGCGTCGACCAGGACGCGCAGCGCCTGCAGGCGTTCGGCCTTGGTGCCGGAAGGCAAAGCGAAGACCGGGGCGTCGGGGATCGGCGGAGTCGCGGCGGCCGGCGCCGGCTTAGGCACGGGCACCGGCGCGGAGGGACGGACGGGGGCGACGACGGGCGACGATACGGCGGAGGCCGCGGGCGTGGGCACGGGACGGGCCACCGGCCTGACCGAGGCCGCGGGAGCATCCTGAGCTGGGCCGACCATGGCCTTCAAGGCCGCGAGCGAGGCGTCGGAGACGCTCACGCGACGGACCCCGACGGACTTCTGTCGCTTCAGTTCCTCGAGGAGGATGTCCAGGGCTTCGACGGGATCTTCCATCACGGTCAGGAAAGGGCCTGGAGGGCGCGGGCGAGCTGCAGGTCCCGCTCCGTGACGACATCCCCGGCATCATGGGTGCACAGGGCTAAAGTCACTCGATTCCAGATATTATGGATTTCCGGGTGGTGGCCCTGCTGTTCGGCCAACGCCCCGACCTGGTTGATGAAAAGTAAAGAATCTTTGAAGTCATTGAAGGTGAATGACTTGACTAATTTATTGTCCGAAAAACGCCACCCGTCCAGCGCGGCCAAAGCTCCCTGGATCTGGGCGTAAGTGGCGGCGTCGGGCATCAAAACAGGCTGTTTTGGGTCTACGTCGGAGTCAACGCAGGGCTGAATGAAGACCCCCATTGTGAATAAACTTGCGAAAGCATCCCTAAACTGTCTCATTAGCGGTCAGGTTTGTCTCGGAAAATAACCAAAGTAAGAGACAAGCCCCGCAATAATCCGGTGAGTTGACGGTCGTTAAGACGGCAAATCGAAATCCGAAGGTCGGAAACGGGCAATGCGGTGTAGGTAAACCAAGCAAACAAAAGATAATATGGAAAACAAACTGTTCGTGGGCAACCTGCCCTGGGCCGCAACCGAATCCGACATCCGCGCTCACTTCTCCCAAGGCGGCGAAGTGGTCTCCGTGGAAGTCATGATGGACAAGTTCACGGGTCGTCCTCGTGGCTTCGCCTTCGTGACCATGGCCAATGCTCAGGCCGCTCAAGATGCGATCGCTAAGACCGAGAACATCGACTTCATGGGTCGCCCCCTGAAGGTCAATGTCGCTCGCCCTCGCGAAGAACGTCCCTCCTTCGGTGGTGACCGTCCCCGCTCCGGCGGCTTCGGCGGCGGCGAACGTCGCTCCGGCGGCTTCGGCGGCGGCGACCGCGGCGGCTTCGGCGGCGGCTCTCGTGGCGGCTTCGGCGGTGGCTCTCGCGGCGGCTTCGGCGGCGGCGAACGTCGCTCCGGCGGCTTCGGCGGCGGCGACCGTGGCGGCTACTAATCCTCGGATTACAACCTCCTACCAAGGGCGCCTTTCGGCGCCCTTTTTTGTGCCCGGATACGAGCGGCCAATCCGCTTGTCCCGCAAGGCCGACCAAGGTTTGATCCTCGCCAGATGCCCCGCCCCGCCGCCCTGCTGTTGCTCGCCGTGATGACGGTCGGCGGCCT
The DNA here is from genome assembly GCA_039796215.1 of Verrucomicrobiota bacterium. Classification (GTDB taxonomy): domain Bacteria; phylum Verrucomicrobiota; class Verrucomicrobiia; order Opitutales; family UBA953; genus UBA953. Next base: position 2,839 of record JBDKKH010000001.1, on the reverse strand, counting down.
GCTGGCCTGGCGCTGGCTACGACCCGGAGATCTCCGGCTCTCCGTCGATCGGCGCAGCCGCGAAGTCGCGGTCATCCATCCGCAGGAGGCGGCCGGCCGCCGTTGCGCGGAGGGCGTCCTCCGGGCGCTCGCGGAGCTGACCGAGCCGACTCGCCGCGCAGGCCTGCGCGCCCGCCTCGCCGAGCTCCGCGCGCCCCTCCCGGAGCGAATCGAAGTGGGTTTCGTGCCCGCCGGCATGGCCGAAGCCCGCCTGCCATCGGACCGACCGCCGGAGGGTGGCAAGACCCTGCCGGGGCTGGCCCGCGCGCAGGTGGCGGCCCTGCCCCACGGTTATCTCGTCGTGCACACCGCCGAAGCCGGACCGTTGCTCGACGCCGCCGGACGACGGCGCTGGCTTGGGCGGGCGCTCGTCGAGGCCGGCGCGTCGGCCGAGAGCGCCACGATCGCCGTCGGCGAAAGCGATGACGGCGCCTTCCTCGTCGCGACGGTCGCCTTCGCTTACCGCACCGGCGACGAAGCCGAAGCCGCGCTCCGACGCCTCACCGAACGCGAGGGTGACTTCGAGGCTCTCGGCTTCGCCGCCAGACCAGGCGCCGATCGGCTGACCCGTCAGACCAAGCTGCTCGTGATCCGTTTCGACATCGAGACGGACCTCGTCCTGCAAGCGCTAGGCCGTCGGTGAGGCTCAGGCCTTCTCCAGCGACCCGTCAGCCTTGAGGCGGCGGTAGTAGCAACCCGGACGCGCCTTACCGTTCTCCTTGGTATGACAGGCGCCCTGCCCCGCGGGACGGACCTTGTAGAGGATCGAATTCTGCTCGCAGTTGACGCGCACCTCGAGGAGCTCGAGGAAGTCGCCCGAGGTCAGCCCCTTGATCCAAAGTTCGTTGCGGGAAGTGCTCCAGAACGTGGCCTTCTTTTCACGCAGGGCGGTCTGCAGGGCGAGCTCGTTGACGTAGCCGAGGATCAGCACCTCGCCCGTGACCGCATCTTGGGCGACGGCCGGGATGACGTCGGCCTGTCCGGAAGCGATTTTGCGCAGTTTCTTGAAATCCAGCCGGAGGGCCTGGCCTTCTTCGAGTTCTTGGTCGGACATGGTCCCGTTTTGAAGACGTTCGGAGGCTCATTCAAGGCTGGAAACCCCGCCGCTTTATGCCTTACGCATAAGTCCTATGTCGCTCCATAACTCCGCCGACCTTTCTCGCGCCGCCACCGAAGCCCGCGGCCTCGCCATGGACGCCGTGGCCGCCTGTCATTCCGGCCACCTCGGCCTCCCCCTCGGCGCCGCCGAAATCGGCTCCGTGCTCTACGGCGACTTCCTGCGCCACGACCCCGCCGCGCCCTCCTGGATCAACCGTGACCGCTTCGTGCTGTCCGCCGGCCACGGCTCGATGTTCGTCTACGCCTGGATCCACCTCGCCGGCTTCGACCTGCCGCTCCAGGAAGTGAAGAACTTCCGCAAGCTCCACTCCAAGACCCCGGGTCACCCCGAGTTCGGCGAGACCGTCGGCGTCGAAGCCACCACCGGCCCGCTTGGCCAGGGCACGGGCAACATCGTCGGCATGGCCGTGGCCGCCAAGATGGCCGCCGCCCACTTCAACACCCCCGAGCACAAGATCTTCGACCACCTGGTGGTCGGCCTCGCCGGCGACGGCTGCCTCCAGGAAGGCATCTCGCAGGAAGCCGCGTCCTTCGCCGGCCGCTTCGGCCTCGATAACCTCATCATGCTCTACGACTCCAATGACGTCACCCTCGACGCCATGGCCTCGAAGACGCAGAACGAGGATACCGCCAAGCGCTACGAAGCCGCCAACTGGGAAGTCTTCACCGTCGCCCAGGGCAACGAACTCGCCCCGATCGCCGAAGCCCTCGACAAGGCCCGCGCCAGCAAGAACGGCAAGCCCAAGCTGATCATCTGCAAGACCGTCATCGGCAAGGGCATCGCCGAAGTCCAGGGCACCTCGAAGGGCCACGGCGAAGCCGGCGTGAAGTTCGTCGACGCGTCCCGCAAGGCCCTCGGCCTCCCCGAAGAGAAGTTCTTCGTCTCCCCCGAGACCCGCGCCTTCTTCGCCGCCCGCAAGGTCCAGCAGGCCGCCGCGCATGCCGAATGGCAGAAGACCTTCGCCGCCTGGTCGAAGGCGAACCCCGAGAAGGCCGCGCTCCTCGCCAAGGCCCAGAAGGGCGACCACGGCGACGTCCAGTCCCTCCTCGCCGCCATCCCGGAGTTCGGCAAGAACTCGCTCGCGACCCGCGTCTCCGGCGAGACCTGCATCAACGCCGTCGCCAAGGCTTCGCCGCTCGTGCTCTCCGGTTCGGCCGACCTCCACGGCTCGACCAAGAACTACATCAAGGACGCCGGCGACTTCGACGTCGCGACCCCGGCCGGCCGCAACCTCTACTTCGGCATCCGCGAGCACGTGATGGGCGCGATCCTCAACGGCATGGCCTACCACGGCGTCTTCAAGGGCTCCGGCGCGACGTTCCTCACGTTCTCCGACTACCTCCGTCCGTCGATCCGCGTGGCCGCCCTCGCGAAACTGCAGGCCTTCTACATCTTCACGCATGACTCCGTCGGCGTCGGCGAAGACGGCCCGACCCACCAGCCGGTCGAGACCGTCAGCGCCCTGCGCTGCATCCCGAACCTCGACGTGGTCCGCCCGGGCGACGCCGAAGAGACCGCCGCGGCCTTCGCCCACGCCGTCGCCCGCAAGGACGGACCGGTCGCCCTGATCCTCTCCCGTCAGAACGTGCCGTCGCTCGACGCCATCCCGGTCGCCACGCGCCGCCAAGGCGTGCTCAAGGGCGGCTACGTCCTCCGCAAGGAGACCGCTCCCCTCACCCA